>JBEVCE010000093.1:0-6052 GCA_040514295.1 Pyrodictiaceae archaeon
CTGAAATCCATCGACCATAGTAGACAGCTTACGTGTAGGCATCCATGAGCCTTGTTACGCGGCCTTCGATTCCCTAATTGTTTCCTAATATGATTGGGCTTGCTAAGGCTTTACTAGGCTAGCCTACCCGGTTAAGGCTCTTAAGCGAATTTCTTCCTCAATAATGATTAAGGGTCACGGCCTCCTACATATACTATCCTAGGTCTCACTATCTTGTTCTATGGAGACAAGATAAGGAGGATAAAAACAAGTTGAATACATCTGGGCAAATGATTAAAATAAATGGAAATAAACAAAATAAAATATGGAAGATCAAGATAATTAGATAATATGATGTTAAAAAACTATTATATCGGATTAGGCGTCCTAAGTATAATTCCTCTTCTTCAACCATTTGTTTCTCCCTAACTTTGCTAGGCCATAACAATATGTAGAAGATTAGGTACACTGTAGCGACTAATAGGAACGTCAAGAATCCTATCGTGAGTGCTACTACTGGTCCCTCCAATGCTAGCTGGTTCGCTGGACTAGTTTGTGGAGAGAATTTGCCAATACCCATTACTTCTAGAATGTGATGGGTTATTGGCGTGCTATCTAAGAGTACATGGAGTTTATAATGTTAATGTTTATAACTGTTGGTAGCGACTGAGCTGGTACTTGTACGCCGTAGCTTGCTAGCTGGTCTAGAAGCACAGGGCGCGATAAGCGTCTGGCCTTGTTTCAACCAGGCCATAGCATGTAGAGGAATACTACTTCCATTAGGAACGCGGGCATCTCGGCATATAGCGGGAAGTAGATGTAACGGTCAGCGGTTTCAGTCAAGTGAGGCCAGAGGAGTAGTAGCCTGAACCCGACAGTGGTACCGGTAACGGCACCCACGGCAAACACTACTATAAAGGCCTTTGTGAGGCTCCTAGCAAGCCTCATCCAAGCCTTATCCTTACTGCGGAGATAGAGTAGAAGCGTTATGAATGATTTCGACATGGTATATGGAGCCAAGAGGCTATTAATATAGGAGTAGAAAGAGGTTCCAAGAAGCTCAGGAGAAGCGCTTTTCAGCTTCTTGCGGCCTCTTTCCCAAGCTTTTTAAGTCATGTTGGGTGGTTCATCACCGGCTCCCAGCTAGCGGCTTCTCATTATAAAGGCTTATCCCTCTGCTATCCTGAAGGCCCACAGCCCCACCTAGCCTTAGAGTTCCAAGGTGCTAGCAAAGCCTATAGTTTTCCAAGTTTGCTAGCACCTTAAGGCCATGGCTCCCTGCTTAAAACACTATTTCGGAGGTAACTTAGCAGCTGTGTTCTCGAGTGAGCTAAATACCTACATTTCTTGTTTCACGGCAAATACTTCTTCTAGTTTCTTAACATGACTTTTGCTATTTATTTTCAGAGGTAAATTAGCTACTAAGCTGTAGCTATCTCAATCTAAGACTTTCATACTTCGATTTAACGGTATCAAGTACTTTTATTTCTTCATAATTTTAGCACTATCAATATCATTAATGATGGCATGCTTATTGCTAGGTTTTCAAAAACTAAAAAGTAATTCATTGAGCTAGCTTATTTTGGGTTCAGCAAGCAACGTGTCAAGGTGTATAGATTGGTGGGAGGCGATTTTTCTCCCGAAGTATTTCCTTACTTTGAAGACTTAAAGCCTGGCTTTAAGTTTAAGAGTCCTTTGGGAAGAACGATAATTGACGCTGATAACATATGGTTTAGCCTCTTGACAAGCAATGTTAACCAGTTAATAGAGATTATGTCGAGAAATTTTATTCGAATGATCCTTTTTATGGGCGCCTAGTTGTTAACGGAATTCTCACCTTAGCAATAGCGGTCGGCCTTACATCACCCCTCTCGGCTAGAGGATTTATGTTAGGTCTTGAGAACGTAAGGTTTAAACGACCAGTTTTCGCAGGTGATACGATATATGCTGAAGCAGAAGTTGTTGAGGCTAGAGAATCGAAAAGTAGGCCTTGTCATGGTATAGTGAGGCTGAGGACAAGAGTATATAACCAAAAGAGGGAGGTAGTTCTTGAGTTTGATAGAATAATTATGGTGCCTAAAAAGAAATGCAGCGAATCAGCTATTGGTGCCATCGAGGACAAGTCAAAAGTATAATAATGAACCACTTAGCCTAGAACCTTGAATTCAAGCTCTTGTATGCATGGGGGAACTTTATTCAGAGGAAGAAGTTGTTGTGGTTTTCATGAATATATCGATGGTCTTGACGAACCTGCTAGGGAACCTTGTAGTAGAGAGACCGAGCTTCTTTCTGTCACGGACTTCAATTATACTAGCTTTAGCGTACAATAATTCATCCTAAAACCGCGATGGTGACCACGACATACTACTTTCATGACGGGTTAAGCAAAATGAGGGGAAGCCAGCTAAGCATGTAAAGCTTGATATACAAATACTAATGTTTGCGGGTTGACAGCAAAGTACGGTAGAGACGGTTTACGCACTTGCCGCTCTATGGTCAAAAAGAATGGTTATGGCCGAGAATCACGTGACTATCCCTCTTCACGTACTTTGTTGAAGCCCAACAGCAGCCCAAGCTACGTCTAAACGCTAGGGCTGAGAGAATCCCAAGATAATAGCAAGGTACATGTAAACGCTGTTTTGCATTTCCACGTGATACTAACTCTTCTTCCTAGCTCCATGTTTACCAATACCACTTCGTATCCTACGCCAATATCACTACTATAGGCCTCTCTAAACCCCTCCTCCTTTAGCTTCTCTAAGAGAATATCAGGGCTGGTATATTCTGCTTCAACATCACCTCTCTCGTACTTAGCTATCATGTTAACTAAGTTATGGGATTCGATAAGGGAAAGCTTATCTAATATCATGCTACGGACTCTATAGATGGGTTCCTCGATGAGTTCAGTGAGTCTTTTAGTGAATCTTTCAATGCCATAGAATGTTTTCAACAATATTTTATCAAATAATTTGAGAACGCCATACATGAGCTAAGAAGTATATTGGCTATAAACTCTAGCTCTCCCAAGCAGCTCTATATGGATTTTTGGCCGTTTTCTTGCCTGTAGCTATCACGGGTCCTCGGGGAAGCTCGTTATTGGTATGAGGTCCTTCTTAAGCTCTTCCAAGGCTTCTCTAGAACCTCATAATCTCCTTAGCTAGAGGGGATGCCCAGCTGTTTTGAGAATTAATGGTTTCGGGGATCTTGGATAGAATGCTTGGATAGCATGGCCCCTTCTTATCCTGATGCGTAAGTGTTTATATTACTTCTCGGGCTAAAGTTGAACCTTCTTCACATATCCTGCTCGGCTTAGCCTCTTTTGTTTATTTCTTTGAGGAAGGGAATGTCTGGTTTTATGCCTAGGTCGGCTAGTATCCTTAGTGCTGCGTTGAAGCCTGCTACACCGTTTATCTCGCCGCCTGGATAACTGCTCGCCGAGCCATGGTATAGTCCTTCTATGCTCGTTCTATAGTCTCCCCATCCCTCTAGCGGCCTCTTGTCGAACATGTAGGGATCGATGAGAGGTATGTGGTCTGGATGGCCTGTGTAGTTTCTACAGCAGCTTATCTGGCTCTCCGGCCCCCTCACGTCTACTGATACTATGTCGTGCTCGTCGAGCCCTGGTGGTATGAGCTTGTAGGGGTCCTCCAGGTATCCGCTGAACTGGACTACATGATGTCCTCCAATGCTGATCTGGGGGTAACTGTATTCTCCTCCTCCGTGGCTTGTCCAGTACACGTATATTGGTGTGTTCCTCCATCCCTCTTCTCTTGGCGGGCTAGGTTTTCTACGGGTTACATAGTCTATCCTGATTATGGGGAACACCATTGTCCTTAGCTCATTGATTGCTCTAAGCTCATGCTCCTCTAATCTATCAGAGCCCTCTAGATCCAGTATTCCTGTTATGGGCGCGGCGTATAAGACTGCCTTAGCGGTTAGTGCTATGCCGTGTTCTGTGATAACGCCTTGAACCCTACCATTCTCTATTATAAGGCTCTTTACGTCCTCCCCTAATAGTATGTCTACACCATTTTCTGCAGCAGCCTCCCTAAGCCTAGTGGTTAATGTGGCCATGCCACCCCTAGGTTGTCCCCAGACACCGTTGTTCTGGAGGTAGTAGGCCAGAGCGAAGCCGTTGGAGCCGTACATTGTCGGGTAGATGAAGAGGTCCCAGTACTCCATGCTTATATATTCTGATAGTATGGAGCCGCTCGTCCTTTCTAGCAGCCTGGCGGCCTCCGGACTGCAACCGTCTAATAATGTGAGTGCCTCGTCTCTGCTTGGTGGGCTAGGTGTATAATATAAGCCTAGCCTTTTGTAGCATCTCCAGAATTCATCTATAAGGCTAAAGAACTCCCTTACATCGCCAGCTCCATGCTCGTATAGTTCCTCTAGTAGTCTCTCTCTGTTACTCCACCATCTTACGCCTATCTCTCCATCTTCTGTAAGCTCTACCCAGCTAGGCTCGGAATAGACTATGTCGTCCTGCTTGAAGAGGCCTATCCACTCAGCCAGCTCCTTAGGGATCAAGCCTACTGCGTAAGCATATCTTGAGAGCGGGAGCCTGGCTGTATAGCCTGCAGCAAGGCCCCCTAGGACATCGGTTTTCTCGATAACTAGTACTCTTATCCCATGCCTTGCGAGTGTTATTGCTGCTATTATCCCGTTGTGGCCGCCACCAATAACTATTACATCGTAGTCGCTAGCCATAATCAAACTCCCTATCTCTCAATCCTTTTACATAATGCTTTAATGTATAAACAGCCTAGCTAAAAATACCCTTCCAAGAAAAAAGACTATTGTTCCCAGCTAGTCAGCTCCCAGTACTCCTTAAGCTCGGCGGCCTCTATCTCCTCTACGCTCTTTACCTGGTTTAACGCCCTGGAAAGCATGTATGCTAGCTAGCGTCGAGTACTAATGGTATGTTTAGATCAGCAGCCATCCTCCTTAACCCATAGTCCAGCCTCGGCATGCCACTTGTCGTCAAAGACTAGTCCTATCCTCCCCCCTTTTAGCCAGTCCATCGTCATTCTCTAGGCTAAGCCTCTTACCTCCCGTTAACTTCCATGCCCTCCACGGTTGCCACCGAGTAGCCTCTTGCCGAGAAAAGCCTTGCAGCCTTAGCCAGCATTCTCCTGCCCTTGTCTACCGGCTTGTATACTAGTATGAGCTTGTCAATGCCGGGTATTCTGTTTCCACCAGCACTAAGCCAGCTCTTGGGCAGCTCCTCTCCTAGGCTCTTTCCAAGAGATGCTACCTCACCGGTACTCCTCATCTCAGGGCCTAACAGCGGGTAGGCTTCTCTAAGTCTAGCCTAGCTAAACTGTGGGCTCTTTACATCATAGTAGCCTCTCGGCGCTAAGAGGGTGATGCCAGGCTCCCCTCCATCGAGATGCCCCTCTACTATTAGTCTAGCGGCTGCTCTAGCTAGCCTCCTGCAAAATAACGGTCAATATGCTTGGTCGAAGCTTGTCTTCACTGATAAGCTCATCATGCTAGATTTTAGTGGGGCTATAAAGGTCTTCCAGCTACTCTGGAAGCCGTGGAGGTAACTAGACTATAGCTGGATCCTAGGATTTACATCCTATGAGCCCAGCTATGGACAGTAGTATGAACGAGTAAGGCGCTGCTAGTATAGCTAATACGGCTGAAGCTATAACTAGTATTGCTATGAGCTTAGGAGCTATCCTATTTCTCGCCAAGCCATAAGCGTAGTAGCCTGGCATGGACCCGGCTATCACGAGAGGCATGCCGGCCATCATCTTTTCAGCTGCTTCTAAGAAGAACGTGCCTGGCACGAAGAACGCCAGTATAGTAGAGGCTATAGAGAATACTCCTAGAAGCATGGCAGCGCCAAGGCTTGTCCATGCAGTTAGATATGCTTTACCACACTTGATCCCAGGCCAGAAGCCCTTGCTCCATGAAGCGAGGCCTAAGCCTAGGAGTATTACAGAGACTGGTGCCAGGAAGATCACATAGCTTCTAGTAGCTAGCGCTACGAAGGCTATGGCTCCTCCTAAGGCTATTAGCCAGCATCCTCTCCTAGTATTATAGCTTACTGGGGGTCGGTAAG
>JBEVCE010000094.1:0-6017 GCA_040514295.1 Pyrodictiaceae archaeon
GGGGCCGCCGCCGGGATTTGAACCCGGGACCTCGGGGTCCACAGCCCCGCGCTCTTCCAGCTGAGCTACGGCGGCCATACATACTTCATTTAGAGTCCTTGAGAAGTCTGCATGGCCATCACTAGTCATAGCCCTCTTTCGCTAAAGGGCTCTAAGGCGGCGGCCCATTCCCAAAGAACCGTGTTATCCTAGGAAGCTTGGTTTAGGGTTTATAACTCTATCACAGCTTCTAACTAGGTTTGAGGCAATGAGGAGAGAACCCGGGTTTCAAGGCCTCTAGACTTGAGGTGAAGAAAAGGCCCGCACCTGAGCCCTCTAGAAACCCTTCTTTCACTAGTCATGGAGGCCTAAGCTATTCGTTGACTGAGGATAGTCTAAGCTTTAAACCCGATTAAACGCTACTAGTTTTGCCTGGAAGACCTCGGAGAGGATGGTGTTTCGAGAACATGGCACGTAGGAGGAGGAAGTATAGGAAGAGGATTCCGCTAAGACCTGTACAGAAGCTTCCCACTATATTCGAGTGCCCTAATTGCGGTGCAAGAGCGTTAACAGTTACAATCAGCAAGAAGGAGTTAAATGAGGAGGGGAGGGTAAAGGCTATAATTAAGTGCGGTAAATGTGGACTCTATGCTGAGATGTGGGTCCCTAGCATCTATGAGCCCGTAGACGTTTATTCTAAATTCCTTGATAAATTCCTCGAAGGCAGCATAGAGTATAAATTCACTAAGGGTGAGAAGGAGGTCAGCATAGGAGAACTTATAGCAAGCCAAGCCGGTGAAGAAGGCTTTGAGAATTGGAAAAGTAGAGCAGAGTCTTCGAAGTAGGGTTGAGTCTGGAGAGAAGCTAGTATTACTCCTAGTAGATCCCGAAAAGCCTGTTGACGCCGGCAGGATCAGGAAGCTATTAGATGAAGGTGCTGACGCTGTTCTTGTAGGAGGAACACTGAACGTAACGCCATACGACGTTGATCAGACTATCCAGAAGCTAAGGGACGAGGGCATCGACAGGCCTATAATAATATTTCCAGGCGGGGTAAACAACATAGGTAGGCTAGCTGATGCAATACTCTTCATGGTGCTCATGAACTCTCTAGACCCATACTGGCTTACAGGTGCACAGATCTCAGCAGCTTTCATAATAAAGCGTTTCAAGCTCGAGGCTATACCGACCGCATACATAGTCTTAGGGCCTGGGGCTGCGGCTGGGCATGTGGGTAAAGCCCTACCAGTACCAATGGAAATACCCTATATCGCTGCCGCTTATGCCACAGCAGCAGAGCTCATGGGTATGAGGCTGGTCTACTTGGAGGCCGGCTCAGGTAGTCCACAAACAGTCCCTAAAAGAATAGTCGAAGTAGTCAGGAAGAGTATTGAGTACCCGCTACTTGTGGTTGGCGGGGGCATACGTAGAGAGGATCAGGCCAAAGAGATTACTAAGAGCGGTGCCGACGCCATAGTCTTAGGTACTATAATTGAAAGAGATGAGGAGAGAGCAGCAAGCATAGTAAGAGCTATTAAACGTGGCTAGCCACACATCCTTCTAAGCACACGTCTTGTACCCTATCCTAGTTTTATCCTCCAGGCTGAGCGTCTCCCGTCATCCTCCTACATGCTTTAAGCCCGTACTTCTTAATTAGAGCCTCCTCCACGTCAACTTCCACAAGATTCGCTATACTCAAGGTCCATGCAATAACGTCTGCTATCTCCTCCTCTATAGACTGCTTATCCCCCTCAAGGAGAGCTTGGGCCAACTCTCCAACCTCTTCTACAAGCCATGTAAACGTAGCGTATAGACCTCTTTCACTATCACGCTTATAGTACATCCTCTTCATCTCCTCTTGTATACAGCTAACCCTCATCTACACCCCCCGAGCGAAGAGCTATGAGAGATTTATCCATGGCTCCCCTTATCGAAGGAAGTCCTAGCATCCAGTCACATACGTGTACAAGGATCTTAAAAATTAACTATTAGCACGAGCACGGGACGATAAGATATTTTACCCAATATCCTAGCATCAAGGATCCTCGGGGTAGCCTCTGTGGCCAGGAGACGTAAACAGAGGAGCAGATCCTCTGAGGATAGAAGGAGGAGCGAGAGACCCACTGTAATGACAGCTGCTGGCCTCTTAGCATTCTATGAGGAGGAAGAAGCTCTTGTAAAAATCAAGCCCATCCACGTAATGATAGTTGCAACTCTCTTAACAGCTGCTGTCGTGCTTTTAAACATACTCGTGCCTTCATGACGTTCTCCCCCTCAAAAGTCTTAGCTTATCCCAAAGCTCTCTTAATCTCCTCCCACATCTCGTCAACATAATTCTCAAGCACTTTGAGATCCTCCTCGGTTAGATGCCTAAACCTGCCCTGAAGCTTAACATATTCTCTTATAGGCTTTCTTTTAGACTTGTCTAAGAGTTTATCGCTAGGCGGGTTGAGTCGAAGCCTCCCCTTCTCATATTCGAAAAGGATCCACATACCTGTCTCTACTGCAAGCTTGGCTATTCTAACTGTTAATGATGGGTCAAACCTCCATCCAACGGGACAAGGCGCGTGGAGGTGGATATACTTGAAGCCTCTTATGTTAGCAGCTTTCCTAAGCTTGGCTATAAAGTCCCAGGGATAGGCTATACTAGCTGTGGCTACATAAGGCACCTTATGCGACGCGACTATCTGCGGCAATGGCTTCTTATGCTCACGCTTACCACGCCAAGTAGTAGTAGTCCATGCTCCATAAGGTGTTAGGCTGCTACGCTGAATACCAGTGTTCATATAGGCTTCGTTATCTACACAGATGTAGATTATGTCCTCGTTTCTCTCAGCAGCACCACTTAGCGCTTGAAACCCTATATCGGCTGTACCGCCATCACCCGCCCATACTACTACCTGCGCGTCAATACCTCTCAGTCTCAAGGCCTTTGCAAGCCCAGAAGCTGTAGCCGCGCTCGCCGCAAACACAATGTTTAGTATTGGAAATCTCATGCCGTATTTAGGCCCTATCCCCTGGATTACAGAGCTACAACCAGCTGGTATAACAAGGACCGCTTTATCTCCTAAAGCCATACCAACAAACCTCATAGCCATGGTCTCAGGACATCCTGGGCAAGCCGCGTTGCCAGGTAAGACGTATTTCTCCCGGCTAAGGCTCTTTAATTGTATGGCCATTACTTCTTTACACCCCCTGTCCCACATCACTTTAATAAATTCTCTTAATAGAGCCTAGATGATACCAATTGCCAGGAGAGTATATACGTCCCCTCTCCTCCACCTCTGCGATGAACTTTCTAGCTATGTTTGCAAAGTCCTCAGGCCCTATATCGACGCCGCCAACTCCGGCCATAACTCCCACCATGGACGGTTTAGCCTCTAGAGCGGAAGATGCCTCCATGAATAGCTGGCCGGTATGGCCCATTGATATTCCTCTATCGAAGACGATCACCAGCTTCTTCGTTAATGCCAGCTCTCTTAGCTCGTCCCAAGGGAAGGGCCTAACATACCAGAGCTTAGCGACGCCAGCCCTAATACCTTCATCCCTAAGCATATCTACTGCTATCTTTGCATCACCCATCCACGACCCGATGCCTAGTAACAAGTAATCTGCATCATTACATTTATAACAGTCAATGAGCTTATCATAGTACCTGCCAGTAATCTTGCCATACTCTCTTCCAGCTTCTCTTATGACGTCTCTAGCCCTCCTCATAGCCTCCTGCATATCCATCCTCATCTCCTCGAAAGCCTCATCGGTAAAGATGTTACCCATCGATATAGGATTACCTGGCTCAATGACATAAGGCTGCTTCCTAGGTGGGAGCCATGCATCTATGTCCTGCTGGTCAGGTATCTCAACAGGCTCTACTGTATGGCTTAAGATGAAACCATCAAGTCCTACCATGGCCGGCAGGAATACTTTCTCGTCCTCACTAATACGGAATGCCAGGAGTGTTAAATCGAAAGCCTCCTGGTTATCCTCCGCCATAGCTATAATCCAACCTGTATCTCTTTGGTCAAGAATATCATTATGATCGACATGTATATTCCATGGCGGCCCAATAGCCCTAGTAACAATAGCCATCACTACTGGTATTCTACTAGCAGCAACCCACCACAGGACTTCATGCATGTAGAGAAGGCCATGGCTCGCTGTAGCAGTAAAGGCCCTTACCCCTCCAGCAGCCGCACCATATACCGCTGCTAGCGCTGAATGCTCGCTCTCAACCCTGATCATGACTGCATCAAGTTCTCCAGACTCTATCATCTCTGCAAGCTTCTCGACTATGGTGGTCTGTGGCGTAATGGGGTAGGCTGCAATAACCTTAACTCTCGCTGCTTTAACAGCATAAGATACAGCATAGTTTCCTGTAAGCGCGAGCCTTTTAGGCACTCCACTTACCCCTCCTCCACCATGACAATGGCCTTAACAGGGCACACCTCACTACATATTCCACATCCCTTACAATACTCGTAGTCTATTACGACTCGTTCCCTATCATCAACCTTCACTATCTCTATAACACTTTCCGGACAATAAAGCCAACAAAGAAAACAGTCAACACATTTAGCGTAGTTTATGACCGGCCTAGACGTACGCCATATACCAGTCTTGCCCGAGGAAGCCTCTCCAGGATAGGATATTGGGAGCACATGCTCTACTCCACCGACCACTACACGGCTCAAGGCTCATCACACCTCCAAACACTTAGTCTCATTAAACGCTGTACGAGCTGCCATAGCATTAGCCTCTCCTAATCCTCCCCTCCATCTTCGAGTAATAGCCTTCTCGATACTCTCTATAGATACCACGCTTGTGGCCTTAGAAAGGGCGCCTAGCATAGCAGTATTGACGACAGGCCAGCCAGCAACAACAAGACCATATTTTAATGCAATCCTCGTAGCATCAACATAGCAGAGGCTTGCTTTAGCCTTACTAAGCTCAGAGGCGTATTCTATCGGCTCCCTATGGTAATTCATTACAACTACCCCACCATTCTTAAGACCCTCAAAAACATTAACAACCATTACAACATATGGATCTAAGACCACAACAACATCTGGTGATTTGACGCTGCTATGATAACTCAACTTTCTCTTAGCAATCCTAGCATATGCTACTACAGGAGCTCCTCTTCTCTCTGCACCAAAGAGGGGGATAGCCTGGCCCCACTTATCTTCATAGAGAGCTGCCTCGACTAGAATTTGAGCAGCCGTAACGGCTCCTTGGCCTCCTCTACCATGAAATCTAATTTCAAGCTTATCTCGAATAATTTTACTCACCTACAATACTTTAATCAAGTACTCGAGATAATTATGAGGTATAAAATCTCTTGATTCCCATAGTTTAACACTTCTATCAGAGCACATAATAAATTATTTCCCAGAGGCAACATATAGGCTACGGGGGATAAGAGTTTTGAGCCATACATGGATACCCTCACCTTCATATATTAAGAGTCTTAGGCTAAGAGCCGGTCTTTCACAACGTGAATTAGCGCGACGAGCTGGAGTAAGCCAATCACTTATAGCTAGGCTTGAGAAGGGGCAGGTAAACATCAGGCTTTCAACATTACAAAAAATTCTCGAAGCATTATACGAGGTACTACAAAACGAGGACGTAGCTGAGAACTATATGCATAGTCCAGTCATAACTATAGCTGCTGATGAGAAGGTGAGAAAAGCCATCAAGCTACTTGACGAGCATGATATCTCGCAACTACCTGTTGTAGACAGTAATGGGGTTAACATAGGTACTATTCTTGAATCAACAATACTTAAGGCTATGATGGAGGAGGGGGAAGAGGTACTAGACAAGAAAGTTGAAGAGATCATGGAGGAGCCTCTACCACAAGTATCACCCTCAACACCCATATCTGTTGTACAAACAATACTGATGAGCTACCCTGCAGTACTTGTAGTTGAAAGGGGTAAAATAAAAGGAATAATAACAAAAATAGACATATTGAGGAAGAGGCTTGCAGAGACACCTGCTAGCCGCAAATAAGTGGGATCCACAGGAAAGTAGGGGGT
>JBEVCE010000095.1:0-21081 GCA_040514295.1 Pyrodictiaceae archaeon
AGTTAGCTGTGAGAGGTAATTCTCTGGCAAGAATACCTACTTGGCTCTCAAGAGCGTAATAGTAGAAGATAACTTAGCTGTGCTGGCCCATCCCCTCTACTAGCTCTTTACATGTATTGAGGAGTATACGGAGCTTCTTGGAAAATCCTATTCGTGTCCCAAGCCTTCTATCATTATATATGTAGATGAAGCCTTTTGCCTGAAGGAGCCTTAGTATCTTAAGGAGCCAGTTTTTATCTGCATCCATATCCTCCTCGAGCTGGTCTATGTAGGTGTATGTAGTCCCCCATTTCGTAAAATGTCTTATGAGGGTATCTAGCACCTCCTTTTCATCTTCCGAGAGGTCTTCATCCTCTATGGAGGAGGCTATGCACATAGCGATGGTGGTATGATCTAGCTGTTTATCGTCGTTTTTAATAGTAAGAGGGGCAGTAAACTGCAAGGGTCTACTAGAATGCTCTACAGATTGTAATACGTTTTTGTCTTTCATTGTATATTTAATTGTATTTCTTGCTCTAGAATCATATGATGATTCTAGTAGTTGTCTTGCTAGCGTCGTATATTGCTGGAACCTTGCATTCATCTCACGCTGTATGATACTCCTAGCGTACTCTTCTCCCTCGGGCGTCAAATACCAGAATCCGTTTTCGTAGTCGAAGAGACCTCTATGCCTCCAGTAGCTGAGATAACTGCTTATGTATCTAGGAGGGTATCCTAATAGCTGAGCTATCTCGGCCGATCGTAGGGGCCTTGAGAATAGTAGTACGGCTATTGCCTCGACTAGTTTGCTTCGAGGCCCTCCCCTTTTCGCGTACCTCTTATTCTGGCTATCCTCTTGAGCATTATCCTCTTCTTTTAGCAGCTCTTCTAGTCTCTGCTCTTCTACTCCCAATAAGCCCCCATCTATTTAGTTTAAGAGGGGATAGAGGATATGGAGTAGATGGGATAGTGTTACCTCCTGTGCTCCTCCATGCTTTTAAATATTATTTTCATCCTTTCGACACCGCCAATATTATCTATTATTCTGGCTACTGCTCGAGGTACATGGTGCCGCCACTCCTCATCTCCTTCCGCCATGAGCCTTCTAATATATTCTCCACGATACTTATCCCTCATGACTAGCGGTGGCTCGATTACCTTAATACCAGCGTGTTTAAATGCTAAGGCGGCGTTCTTGTTTGCTGTTGCTACGGCCTCGGCCCCTAGGAGCATATACGTTATATACTGTGAGTGTCCAGCGTAGACGCTCATCGTATGTATACTAGCTATATGTATGCGCGAGGGATCAAGTCCTTCTTCTCGTATGGTTTCATAGATCATTTGTGCTCTTTCTTGGCCTGTAAAAGGATTCTTCCATGTATGGCTTTCATCAGCCATGCCTATAAGTACTATTACCTCGTCAAACCTGTTCAGTAACCAGTAGAGAGCGTTAAGATGACCTAGATGGAATGGCTGGAATCTACCAAAGTATATTACTCTCCTAGGCTTCAATAAGCCCCCCAGGCTCTATAAAAGGACTTGGCGTTAAAGACCTTAATCAAGTAGTATTGTTTGCTACTTCTAGGGGGGCTGGGTTGAGAAAAGTATGCTTCGTAGTTAACCCCTTCGCTGGTCTTGGAGGCCCCTTGGCCCGCAAGGGTACCGATAAGCATGTCATTGAAATGGCAGTGAAGAAGGGGCTTCGGTTGGTTGCGCTAGATAAGGCTATGAGGTTTCTCAATAGGCTGCGTAGCTTGTCATTGCTGGGCAGACTGTATTTCCTCACAGCTCATGGTAAGATGGGCTCTGAAGAGTTAGAAGCCATTAGTGCCTCATATACTGTTGTCTATAAGCCTAGAAGCTGGCCTACAACAGCTCTTGATACCATAAATACTATTCGCGCCTGTCTTGGCCATGGAGCTGAGCTGGTTGTGTTCGTTGGAGGTGACGGAACAGCGAGGGATGTTATGAGCGTGGTTAAAGATGAGGAGGTGCCTATCCTCGGTGTCCCGGCTGGCGTGAAAATGTTTAGTTCTCTTTTCGCTGTCAGTCCTGAGAGAGCAGCAATGGCTTTACTAGAATGGGTTGAAGGTAAAGCCTCGCCTTGTAGGCTCGAGGTGGTGGATTACGATGAAGAGGCTTATCGTAGGGGTTTTTTACGCCTTATATTCCATGGGATGGTTATGGGGATTTGTGGAGCGCATGTAGTGGGCTCCTCCAAGCAAGTTATAGGTGGAGATGATGTTGAGGAAAATAGGCGTGCGGTAGCGAGATATTTCGTCGAGTCCATGGAGGAGTGCACGCTTTATGTCCTTGGCCCCGGAGGCACTATTAAGGCTATTGCAGACGAGATTGGTATTGACAAGACGTTGCTTGGTATAGATGTAGTCCATAACAACAAGCTCATTGCTAAGGATGTTAATGAGGAAGAGCTCTATAGGCTTGTTAAGGCTCATATCGAGAGAGGCGGGCGTGTAAAGATAGTAGTTACACCTATTGGTGGTCAAGGCTTTATATTAGGTAGGGGAAACCAGCCTATATCGCCAAGAATACTCAGACTCCTTGGCAGGAACTCTATCGTCGTGGTCGCCGATAGGTATAAGCTAGCTGGTCTTAAGAGCCTTAGAGTCGATACAGGTGATCCGGAGGTGGATGATATGCTTAGAGGCTATATGAGGGTAATAGTTGATTACGGCGAGGAGGTGGTTATGAGGATTGAGTAGGCTGATAATTGGTCCTGGGGGGAGACTTAGTGAAGCTTACAGGCTACTCATAGCAGGGGTTATAGCGGCTTTCGGGCTTGCGGGTTATAGGATCATAGAGCCTCTATGGAGTCCCTTATCATATGGATCAGGAGTCCTGGCTGGTGCGGTTATAGGACTTATACTCCATGAGTACATGCATAAGCATGCTGGTAGAGCACGGGGCTGCTGGGCCGAGTTCGTTCTAAGCCCACAAGGTATTATTCTAACCTTGTTCTCAGGTATTCTTCGCAGTCTCGGCTTATGGTTTGCCCTTATAGCTCCAGGCTATGTAGCTTTGTCCTGTAGCTCCAGTGTTAGGGAAGGGCCGATAGCTGCATGGGGGCCTTTATCTAATATCGTGCTTGCAGCGGTTTCTGCTATGCTGGCCTCGATAGTTAGCCTCCTCCCGGGCCATTCCTGGGAGGTCTACGTATTCCTCCTAGGCTTTACCTCTATAAATTCATGGATAGCCTTATTTAACTTGTTACCATTACAACCTCTAGACGGCTATAAGGTCTTTAAAGAGAACATTCCATTATGGGCGGTAATGATAGTTTTTGCTGCTATCTTAGTGTATTTTGGTGTACCTTAGAATTCTAAATAACATAGTATTGTTGGAGGCCCTACCTGTTACATATCAAGTATAGCATGTGAATCGTATATGCCGCTAGATGTAAGCAGTTGTATCTTTTAGCCTCAAAGATTAGTATAAGTGCTTGCCCTAGCCCTTCTTGGCTAACAATCTTTCTTGCCAGCCCTAGGTACATGTCAACATACTCTCTAGGCATACCAGGTGCCTCTATCCTACTCTCCTCGGCAAGCATGAGTGCTTTGAGAAGTGATGCATCCTTCAGCTCTATGACTAGGTAATCTCTAGCCGTGAGATAACGCTCCCTAAGGATAGCTAATAGCTCCTTGTCTATGCTAGCTGCCACTATGTAGTGGCCACTATTCTCTATGCATGTTATGCTCTGGATTAAGGAGTATAGTCTCTTAGATGCTAGTTCACTCCCCGCCTCCTTGCTAGCTCTTACGATACCCTCCTCTTTTAGCCTGTCCACTATACTTCTAACTTTTCTCTCGCTTTCTCCAAGCATTGCTGAGAGCTTAACT
The DNA here is from genome assembly GCA_040514295.1 of Pyrodictiaceae archaeon. Taxonomy (GTDB): domain Archaea; phylum Thermoproteota; class Thermoprotei_A; order Sulfolobales; family Pyrodictiaceae; genus JBEVCE01. The sequence continues at coordinate 3,837 of JBEVCE010000095.1, forward strand.
CTACCTATGGGACCGTTCTTACCTATAGCCGTCACTATAGCTAACGTCCTAATACAGTCCTGGATGGTTAAGCCCTGGCATAGGGGATTTATCTGGCTGATAAGCTCCTTGCAAGTCAGCAGGATAAACCCCCTCCCGGTAGTAGTTATTGTAAACTGTGATCCATATAGTATTCTGAGTGCTCCTAGTATCTTAAGGCCAGCAAACGAGTATAGGGGTATCTTAGGATATGAGGCAGCTCGGGAATGAGCTTCTAAAGTGCATTGATAGAGTTACTAAGAAGTGTGTGAGCGGTAAGGTTAAGTATTGTAGTCTAGAGGCTCTCCTAAAGGGGCTTAGGGAGATCCTTTTGAAGACGAATGTACTGGAACGTCATGGACTACTAGTATGTGACGAGCTTTTAGGAGATATAGAGTCGATACTTCATGATCTTAGACCTATAGCTAGTGGGATTGGTGTAGTTTTAAACTTAGATGCATTATACTCTTTGCTGCGTAGTAGGAGTTGTACAAGGGATTCTACGGTAAATATTATCCAAGTCCTGGAAGAGGCTATTAAGAACCTATGTTATAGGCTCTAAGTCCTCCCCCGGTCCGTGAATACATCATGGCTCAGCTAGGGGAGTTACGGTCATCGGTTTTCACAGGGAATAGGTTTATCCGGCTCAAGGTTTATCCTTTTTAATGGTAGTTTTAGCTTCTCTGCAACTAGTTCAACTATCCATGCCAATCCCTTATCTCCACACGAGTACCTTAGTTTAAGCTTCCTGTAGACAGCCCTAAAGACGAGCCTACCCTTATAGTCATATACATTAATCCAGCCTTTAACATGGCCTCTAAAGTTCCTTACCATGTGGACTTGTACTGCATATGCTCCCCACGGAAGGTTTACTACGATCTTTTTTGCCTCTCCACGAGAATATGTAGGTTTATCCTCCTCTACCTTGGCGGGTACAGGCTTCTCAATAGCCCTCTTTTCGGGCCATGCTATGAGAGCTATATCACGTACTGCGTGTTTAGCCTTCCTACTCTTACTAAGCTCCTCTCTGAGCACGACCGGCATTATGCTAACTCCTCCCCTCGACTATGAGGATTCTTCCATGCTTCACTGCGTTCACTTCCTCTGCTTCCACGACAAATGTTAGTAGTCTATGGTCTATACCAGGCCTATAGATTAGTCTCTTTACTGACTTGAATACCAGCATTTCTATCCCTTCATGTCTTTCCGCTTTAACCAGCTTACCCTCCTCATTATATAAATGGCTCGTCGTTCTTCTTGTACGTGTATCGTAGGATAGAAGTAGCATATGGGGCCCACCTATGCTATGTAGAATTTCGGGGGTTGTATCCTATAGCTTTTACATCTAGGGCATCTACTGGGTTTACGTGGCTCCTTTAAGTCCTTAAAGACATAATTGCAGTCTCTACATACAGGTGGTATCATGTATAACTGTTTTCGTCCTCCTGTAACCCTTCTAACAGTCTTAGCTATATGTCTTAAGTGCTCGTAAACTTCTCTTTCATAGAGGTTGGGGTCGACGCCTAGCTCAATGGCTATTTCTCTCGCGGTTAAAGGTCTTTTAGACCTCAATAGTAGTTCTAGAATCTTTTCCCGTATAGTCTTCACTAGTATTTGCACCCAATATTGTCCCTTAACCTTTGACTTTATCCTCCTCTAGCTTAGCAGCTATACTACTATTTATTCTCGAGTAGAGTTCGTTTACGCCTTGAGCAACCACTGGTGTGTTTTCATCATAGAGTTCTATACCAGCGATCTCGGCGGCCTCCACTATGCTCCTCACTACCTCGTCAAGCATGGGGGCTACTTCCGGTGAAAGGGACTTGTAAGTGGCTATAGCTTTTCTGAGCACAGCGTATACTATTGAAAGGTCCTCCGAAGACACTATACCTGTTGAAGCTAGGGTTTCAAGCCTCAAGGCTATGGCCTCTAAGGTTATTTGTAGCCCTGTTACCCTCCTTATGAGGTCATCTATCTTATTGTCGTTGCTCATTCTTCTCAGCCTCTTAAGGCGATTAGCTAGTATGCTTAAGTTGGTAGAGGCCAGTCTAGCTGATACCACGGCCTCTAAGAGTGCCACCCTAAGGCTCTTCTTCCTCCTCCTCTTGAATATCAAGATTAACACCAGTTACTCTTTCTTAGCGTCTTATCTAACACGGTAGGATCTTACTGCTCTTTCCCTCTCTACCTGGTCTCTTTGAATATAAGCAGTGGGTATATTTGAGGGGGGATATTTGGCTCTTGGCCTTTTATGATACCCATTCATATATGGCTATGACTATGTATCTGTTCATCGTCTCTCCGGTGCTCAGTCTATAGCTTCCCAGCTTGTAGGCTACTATCTTGTATGGCCTAAAACGCGTTAACTTTGGCTCAACAGAGACTCTCATGAAATCTACTGGTGAAAGGTATATCCTTGTAGCGTTTATGGGTGCATTTGTTATTGTCACATTGGTCCAGCTAAGCTTTAGCGCGGCATCGGCAAGTATGTTGTATATTAGTGCTATTGAGGCATTTTGCGTCACGGCTGAGATCATTATTGTGCGTCTGCCTTGTCCTAGGTCTACGGGTACAAAGTAGTTCTCGACCTTATATCGGGAATCGTGGAAGCCAGCTATTCTTACCATCCAATAGGATTTTGGTATATCTATGGCTCCGACTAGCACAGCATCTCCGTTGGTGCTTACGTCTACAATGTCGTGTACTAGTACTAGGGTCTTGCCAGGCTTAAGGCCGAAGCCCCTCATTATTCTCGCTGAGAGGTTTTCATTGCTAATCAGCATCTTAGCGAGGACTTCTATCTGGGTTGCATTTTCCGTTGCTCCGTCAGCTAGCGTGGCTCTATGTGCGCCTACGCTGACCCAGTACCCATAATCCCACCAGGTTACGACGACGGTATCGTTAGGTGTTTGTCTAAGTAGTTTAAGAGTTATTAGCCATGCAGGGTTTACAGTATTTGTATTTGCTGTGAGGATGCTGGGAACCCTATTCATTGTTGCAAGAGCTATATGCGCGTTATAGGCTATAATGGATATCGCTAGTATGGTTAGCAGGGCTACGGCTACTATCCTGATGTCCTCAAGGTCTCTTGTAGTTCTTCTAGCTCTCTTCCTCCTCTTCTTCTCCTCGCCTCTACCAGGAATTAGTCCGAAAAGCGCGGCGGTTGAAAGAGCACCCATGACTCCAGCTGTTTGGAGTAGGTAAGCCATACCGAGAACGCCGTAGAGGGCCCCTAAAGAGATCACTCCTAGTGGTAGTTCTTCTGCCCTCCCTTTACGAATGTAATTGTTAAATAGGATTAGTAGAGCTCCTAGGATCCCGGTAAAGAGTATTATGTTTATCTCGTAGAACGACGGGCTACCTATTATGGGCTGATGCTCGGCCACGCTCTCAATTAGTGGGTGGAATTTTATGGACGCTCTTAGAGGCCACATAATAATGTAATACGCTCTACCTCTTACACCCATGTAGGGGAGATAGGCTAGCACTAGTCCAGCTACCACTATAAGAATCATAGTGTACACTTTACGCTCAGATCTTAGAATGGGCAACTTCTCTCCTAGCTGCTTCTTAGCTGTAATCACTAGCCAGTGTATGATGTATGCTAGGATTACTCCCCCGATACTTACGATGCTTGCGGCTCTAGCATTTATCTTAGGCACTATAGTGTAATTGAGGACTATTATCGTAATTGCATACGCTATGCTCACCGCCATGATCCTCTTGATGATTGTTCTTGAGGTATCGGGCTCGGGGCCTAAAGGTGCAAGAAGGGCTGATGCCGCCAATACAAGTGCTAGCATAAGGTATCCTCCCCAAGTGGCTCCGACGAGCCCAAGGGATAGCCCGGCTATTATGGCTGGTATAGCCCAGTGTTTTCCTGTTCTCGAGCCTAGTGCTATGCTTGTAAGGTAGAAGCCGAGGATCACTAAAGGCATGGCAACACCCTCTTTCTCCACGAAGCCTGCATGTGTTCTATCAAAGCTGGCAGGTAGCACAGCTAGGAGTGCTGCAGCTGTGAGTGCCGCCCATACGCCATAGAGCCTTCTTATGTATAGGTAGCCTAGTAGTATCATTAGGCTAGCAGCTATTGGTGGTAGTAATGCTATCCACTGCTGGAGGCTGAAGATGCCATGGACATAGCGGTAGGTGTATGCTGTTATGAATGGTATGAGTGGATAGTCTCTTAAGTCACGGCCCCATGGGTACCAGAATATATGTGTTGCTGGATTATTACGTGTAAGCGTATTCCAGGATAAGATACCATGGTCGAATAGGTATTTGGCTAGCCAATACTCGAACCAGGGGTCATTGCCAAATAAGTAGCTGTATTGGAGTATATCGTTCGGTAGATCCCTAGTTCTAGGATAAATTCTCGGGAGCTGGTCGAGCGTATTCGATACAAATATGAAAGGGTAGACTCTAATCCATAGGCCAGCGACTAGTATTATTATTAAGGCAACGACCTCTATAGCTATCAAGATGCTTTTACTCTTCGGCAACAAGGTTCTTGCCTCAATCCGGGCTTGGAGCCTTCTAGCCATAAACCAGCACCTGTTCCGCTCCTCTTAATACAGCCTGAATGTTTCTCATTATGCTGTATGTTCTTGGTCTATTTTAGAACGTTTGGATCGCAGTCCTTTAAACACCTTCTCTCTGTCCTCCTCTTAAAGGCCTTAGTCAACGTTAATGCTCTAGCTATGTTTATTAATGCAAGTATAGTGGCGAGTAGGTTGAGTGCAAAGAATACCGGATCATTTATCATGATAGAATATATCGTTAAGAGCATGCTACCTATGGTGTAAAGTATGCTAAGTTTTAGGGGAGGTATATCCTTAATCGCGAGTCCCCATCCAGCTGCTATGAATAGCATGCCAGCAACTCCTATTAATAGTGCCTCGTCTAAGGACATAGCACGTCAGTCCCTTGTGCCCTCCAGCGCCTTTAGGGGATAGCTTGAGGATAACATTAAAAACGCATTGTAGCCCTGGAGTTAGGCTTCTTGGTGGTTGGGTTTGAGCTTAGCTAGGATCGTATTTGCTCAGAAGAAGTTGCGTAAACGTTATGGGTATAAGGGCTCCGTCGCTGGTAGGTATCTAGAGGCAGGTTTTAGCGTTAGGCTTAATATTAGGACAAAGAGCGGCGTACTAGACATCCTGGCTGTAAAAGGTAGTACTAGGCTAGCAATAGATGTCAGAACGATTGATGAGGTTAGAGAGGATGATCTGGCTTCTCTTGCTGAGAAGGCCAAGAGCCTTAAAGCTAAGCCTGTGCTAGTAGTTTATGGTGCAGGAGGGAAACTCGACGACAAAGTGGTTTCTAAGGCACATGAATACGGTATTCTGATAAAAAGAGTCAGGTAACGAGTTACTATAAGCCCGGCTCGCTAGCTCATGGCACTATAAGGCTAAGAACAGCTTTTTGTACGTGGAGCCTGTTCTCAGCCTGATCCCATACTACGCTCCAAGGCCCTTCAATAACCTCATCAGTAACCTCTTCCCCTCTATGAGCTGGCAGACAATGCATGAATATAGCATCTTTACGGGCTAGCTTCATAAGATCTATATTGACCTGGTAGCCTCTCAAAATCCTCTTCTTCCACTCTGCCTTATCCTCCTCGCCCATGCTAACCCATACATCGGTGTAAACCACGTCGGCCTCCCGGATACCTTCCTCTGGATCCTCTATTATCGTAAGGCTTCCTCCGGATTCCTCTGCAGCCTCCTCTGCAGCCCTGACTATACTCTTATCGGGTGTCAACTCCTTTGGAGAGACAATAACCATGTTTCCCCCAAGACTAGTTATTACTAGCATTAGGCTATGAGCCACATTGTTTCTACCATCACCTATGAACACTATTTTCCTTCCTCTTACGCTACCCTTCTTTTCAATTATAGTCAACGCATCTGCTAGAGCCTGGAGAGGATGCTCATAATCGCTAAGCATGTTTATCACGGGCACACTAGAGTACTTAGCTAGCTCCTCTAGATCCTTATGCGAATACACTCTCGCAGCTATAGCATCAACGTACCTTGACAATACCCTAGCTGTATCCTTTATGGGTTCTCCTCTACCCAGCTGCAACTCGCCCCAATTGAATGTAAGAGGGTAGCCGCCTAATTGGAGTACAGCTACCTCCATGCTAACCCTAGTCCTCGTGCTTGGCTTCTGGAAGATCAATGCTACACTACGTCCATTAAGAACATTTATTATTCTCTCCCCAGCATAGTACCTTCTTTTGAAATCTTCAGCTAGCTTCAAAATAATCTCTATTTCCTCTCTAGACAAATCTCTTATACTTAACAGATCTCGACCTCTTAGTGCATGCAAGTTTCTAGCACCTGGGCTTATAGCTTCTCGCTAACACCATATTATATAGTGTCGTAAGAATGGTTATAGAATTCGGATTATTAGCTTCAGCCTCGTCCGAATTCGAAAGTCCTCTATTATTTTAGTCTATAGTCCTCCAAACTATATCCCTGCACTCTTCTCTATTACTTAGACTCGATAGGTAGTCAGTAATATCAGCAAGATCGTTGGGATCTCTGCATGCTATGTCTATATAGAGAAGCGGTGCTAGGCCACCAGGAGGCCTTAATGTGCTAAGCTTGTCGGCTTCTAAAAGAGCAGGCCTCATGAGCATTACACATTTACCACTACTTATAACTAATAATGGCTTGAGTCTGCTACACCTATAACGCCTACAAGTCTCATGATAGATTCTCTCTACGCAGTCCTTGAAGACTTCAAGTCTAGGGCTAGACAGAGAAACTCTTATGCTAAAACAGCTAACAGCTATCATGGCTCCTACGCTCAGGGAAGCACCTTTAATTAGTCTCAGTGCTAGCTAGGTCTCAATGCTTATAGTAGGCTTTAATACCTCTAAAACACTTACGAAGACTACTAGGCGGTAGAAGAGCTAAACAGGCCAGTGGGCCGTGAAGGTATAGCGCCTCAGTAGTACTTTAGAGGTTAGTGCTATAGCGAACTTAGGCTATAGGTGGGCTATAATGGCGCGTAGGAGGGTTGTATGTCCTCGATGCGGTATAACCATGGAATATAGGGTTGAAGTAGAAATCGGAGATGGCGTTGAAAGAAAAATTCACTATTACTACCGCTGTCCACGCTGTAGTTACAAACTTGTTGATGTGAATCTAAGGTTAAGGAGAAATAATGGCAAAATTGTATTAGAAGCTGAAATGCCATTAACTGTTAAGAGACCGTCTGATAGAAAACCCTGAACAAACTTCTTTTTTATGATTCAGGACAATTAGAGGGTAAACTTTAGGTAGCCTTAAGCCCGGGTGCTATCAGCCTCTTGGCGATCTACGATCCCGATTACAGTGTCGAAAGCATCCTCATTAAGGCTGATGCTAAGGCTCTCTCCGTATTATCTCCTAGGCTACGCTCAATGATTATAATTATAAGGGCATTAGGCTCTGGGGAGAAGGGTGTTGATGAGATACGGGCTGAATGCACACTGCTAGGTTTTACCTGTAGAGGGCTTGAACGGGCTATAGATAAGCTATACTACCATGGGCTTGTGGAGAAAAAGGATGATAAGGTCAGGCTTACCGAGCATGGTAGGGAGCTGTTAGAAGCGTTACAAGTTATACTGTTTCAGCTACGTGACTTTACCTACAAGTTGCTGAAGAATGAAGCGTCCATTGATGATCTTTACACCCAGTTAGTAACCCCTCTAGCTAGTATTGTTGGTGTGGTGGAATCCTTTATCGAGGAGGCGGAGTCGCTCCAATTAGCGCTTGCAATACACGCTTATGTCTCCTTACTAGTAGCCTCACTGCTTGCCCTCTTAGCTCGTAAGAAGCCTGATTTAGTGTTAGCTTTGAGATCCCTAACAACATAACAATGAATATTTAGAACTTGCTAGTTAGAGTAGTGCGTATAATGTTGCATCTTCCAGTCAAGCCCTATAGCTTCTCTTAGAAGCCTCTTCCTTTTCCTCTCTTCAAGCTCCTCTAAAACTCTAGGCATATCTGGTGTGGCGTATCTTCCTCCTCTAAGCTCCACCACGTAGCCTTCTCTTCTTAGTCTCTGAAGAGCCCTTCTTAGCCTATCTTCGCCAGCGATGCCGCTAAATGCTTTTCTTAGTTCACGCCATGTCACAGGCCGCCCTTTCTGCCTAATGAATTTGTATACTAGCTCCACTAGCTCATCCTCATGCGGGGCCTTCATTACTACTAGCTCGTCGTCCTCGTAAACTACACTTAGTTCTACACTCATGCTCGATCCCCATTCTTTAACTAGGGTTTAAGGATATAAATAAGTGTTATCATAATCAGGCTATAAAAGCGTTACTATTAGTGGAAGTAGAATTGAGTAGGCCGTGAGAGCTAATGTTGCGACTAATAGGTAGCTTGCATAGCGGCTATATTCTTGTAGCTTGTCGAAGAACTCGCTCCAGACTCTAGCTCGAACCAACATGACCTCCTCAAGGACTTGTTCTAAGCTATTTCTCCTCTTGAGTGCTTCTCTATATGACTCCTCTATAACTCTTAATAGCTCTCCATCCTCGTCTAACTTAAATTTGTAAGTAGCTTTCTTAGGTTTAAGGCCTGCACAGTAGTGGTCATCTATTGTAATTATTCTTGTTATCGTGTTTTCTCGTGACAGAACCTTCTCTATGGTCTCCTCAACCCCCTTTACAGCATTATTCGAGGGCACAACCACGAGCGCTAGCCTAGTGATTTCCTCGTGGCAGCCTGTCTCAATGATTAGTACCTGTAGCCAGTTCTTACAGAGCCCTGCTTTCTCCGCCAGTACGGCGTTTACAGTTGTTTCGTGGAATCCTATCCTTCCCAGGCAGTTATCATTCTTCCTCCATGCCTCGGCTATCTCCTTGTAAAGTTTTCTTTCTAGTTCCTTAACCTCATCACTTCTTATGGGCTCCTCTAGCTCCTCATTATGTGCGTCTATCGTTGTAAATGTTCTCGTATTTACCTTAAAATCGTCAATACCTAGTTTGGGTCTATCGATTACTACTATAGGTATTATTGTAGGGATTATGACGTATCTGAAGCTACCGCTTTTTCTAGCAAAAATTTTCCCTAAAGATGAAACTCTCTCGGGAAAACTATTGCAGAGCCACCTAGCTTCCTCAGCTATTAGTTTAGCTATCTTCTCTGCTTCCTCTCTTGATGATACGTTATCGTGGTGAGTCACGGTAGTATGTAATATTATAGTCTTGGCCCTTCCCCCCCTAGCCGTTATCTCCTTGACGAGATAAGGAAGTATGCTGCTACCAGCTCCACGCAAGGGTCCAAAGTGTATGTGGGGGGCCACGAGCACTATGCATTCGCTCCTTGTCTTAAGAGCGTATAATCGTATTTCTACATCCTTCTCACTACCATAATTCTCTAAAAGTCTATAATCATCACTCATTATGGCGTATGCGAAGGCCCTAGAGGCCTTAATTTCCTCATATGCTAAGAGTCTTGTTAGGACTATATAGGCTATTGCTGGTGCTAAAAGCGTCATTAAAGAAGGCTCGTATATGGCAGCTAGCATAGCTGGTACGAGTAGAACCATTATTGATTGTGGTACACCGTTAAGGCCGTAGATAAGGAGGCTTAATAGGCTAGCAAACCCTATTGTCGAACCCAATAAGCCAGTAGTTATCCCTCCATAACTAGACCTGTTGACGACTAAGGCGGCTAGGAGCCCTATTAGATTCAGCAACGCGGCTGTAACCGCTAAGCTTAGGATTCTTTTAAGTGTCCTCATGTTTATAGAAAACACATAGCTCATTCCAATAAGCAATACTTGTGATAGTATCACAGCTACGAACTGGCCCATACTCCTCCATAGCTTAGCGGTATTAAGGGCTAGGATTGTTGCATCTAAGAATGCTAGCAAAGCTAATAGGGTCGCTAGCATTTTGCTGCTTGGAAGAGCGAAGAGTAGCCCATAGTAGCTATGCGCCTTAAATTCTAGCTCTTCTTTAGACAATTGGTTTCCACCGAGGACTCTCCGAGATATTCCTTTTAGCCTAGTCTAGTAGGAGGATGCCTAAACATAAGCCATGGTAGGATAAAGATTAGTAGAACCACTATTGTTAATATAATCGCTAGAATCATGAGGTATTTGGCCATAGTGGGACTTGATGATAACACTATGGGTATAGGGCCTATGATTACTACGGCTCCTCCCTCAGTCTTCCCTGGAGCTTTAAGCATGGTAAGCGCTATAGCTATAATAGACAATACTACCCCGGCAATTATAAGTGCAAATCCCAGTGAGAGCAGCTTTCCCTCAAGCCCTCCTAGCACTGCTAAATACACCCGCTTGAGTTGAAATCAGGTGGACTGTTAAATACTTAAAGTCATCTAGTATCCGACATCCTCCGTTGTTTTCGAGGAGGAGTATTCTAGAAGCTTTAAAACAGTAATGCTCAAAAATGGCGGCTTCTAGCCAAGTAGTAGTGGGATTTAGCGGTCTGGGCGTTTGAAGCATGGTGAGCTTTAGGGTTAAACAGCCATCAGTACCATGGGTCCCCTCGAGGGAGGATGTGATAGAGGTTTTAGCGAGCCTCATTAAGCCTACACCACTTGACATATTCTATGATGTGGGATGTGGTGATGGTAGAGTAGCAATATATATAGCTAAAAGGCATAAGATTAGGACTAAGTGCATTGAGCTGAGAAGAGAGCTTGTAGAGCGTAGTATTAAGACAGCCGTAGAGGAGAATGTTGCTGATCTGGTAGAGGTGATCGAGGGCGACTTTTTCGAGATCCCGTTACATGATGCAACAATAGTCTATATGTATTTGTTAACAAGTGTTAACCAGAAGCTAAAACCCAAGCTGGAGAGAGAGCTTAGGCCTGGAACAATAGTCATAACCTTAGACTTTCCTATAACGGGCTGGTCTCCTCTCAGTGTCCTAGAGCTTCCAAGGGGGTGGCAAAGAATCCTATATCTATACGTACGTGGCCTCTCAGAGCGTGGCGAGTACTCTATGGAAAGCCTTGAGAAGAGATTCCCCGAGACATTCCTAAAACTGGATATGGACGTCATAGCCAGATATAGGAGGAGGTAAGAAGGCTTCATCCCTTATCTAGGCCTCAACCTCCATCGAGTCTTTCCCCCAGGTAGGTCAGCCAGCTCTACTCCTAGTTCGCTTAATTTGCTACGTATATAATCGCTCAACTCGTAATCTCTCTTCTGCCTAAGCCTAGCCCTTACATCAACTATCAATTCTATGAGCTTCTCGGCTTCTGGTGCTACTAGTTCCATTCTAGTCTCTTCAAGGACGGCGAAAACCCTATTAAAGTCCTCTAGTACTTTGAGAGCCGCATATCCCAGTATGCGGTCATCTAATGGTATTATTTCACGGTTCGCTAGTGCTATGAGCCTCATTATGGCCGCTAGGGCCTCTGCAGTATTGAAATCGTTGCTCATCGCCTCATGGAATCTATACCATAGTGCTACTATATTGTTTAAGAGCTTGACCCTCTTCTCGTCTAAGGGTTTAAGCCCTCCTTCTCTACTACTTATTCTTAGTAATTCAATGTAGGTCGACTCTATCCTCTTAAGTGTGGCTCTAGCTTGTTCAAGACTCTCTTCACTAAAATCTAGCTGGGTCCTATAGTGTGCGCTTAGTAGCCAAAGCCTCAGAACCGGGGCATCCCACTTCTTTAACGCGTCCCTTAGCACTATTATGTTTCCTAGGCTCTTACTCATCTTCTCACCATGAATGGTAAGGTATCCTGTATGGAGCCAGTAGCGTACCCATGGCCTATCTTCGAAGTAAGCTTCGCTCTGCGCCCTCTCATTCTCATGGTGAGGAAATATGAGGTCCTGGCCACCACCATGTATGTCTATGTGGTTGCCTAGGTACTTTGAGGCCATAACGCTGCACTCTATGTGCCATCCCGGTCTACCTCTGCCCCAGGGGGCCTCCCAGTAGGGTTCTCCGGGTCTCCATGCCTTCCATAAGGCGAAGTCAAAGGGGTTCTTCTTCTCCTTGAGTACTTCCTCCTCTTGTCTCCACTCCTCCCTTCTGAACCTACCGCTGAGCTCGCCATAATAAGGATATGACTCTACATCAAAGTACACGCTCCCGCTAGGAGCTATATAGGCATAGCCCTTATCTATAAGGAGCTGGATGAACTCGATTATCTCCTTTATATGCTCTGTTACACGCGGGTGGAGGTCTACTCTTATTCTAAGCTTTTCTAAAGCATCCATGTAGTCCCTTATGTACTTGTTGGTGAGGTCCCTCCAGTCTATACCCTCTCGTGATGCCCTATCAATGATCTTATCATCGATGTCGGTTATGTTCTGTACATGGAACACATTATAGCCTCGTAGCGCCAGGTACCTCTTGATAGCATCAAATGCGACATATGTTCTAGCATGCCCTAAATGGGTGTTATCATAGACTGTTGGCCCACATACATACATTCTTACTATGCCAGGATAGTGAGTGTGGAATTTTTCTAGCCTGTTACCAAGAGTATTTCTAACCTTTATTGGGGGTAATTCTCTCCATTCAAGCACAGGGATTTTTAGCACAATAGATCGTTCACCCTCATGTGGGGCCCTTTACCTATACAAATCATTGTTGCCTCTTCATATCTAGATCTTAATAGCAGCCTCTAGTCTATTAAAAACATTGGCGTAGTACAAGCATAGAGGTTGCATCCGCATGGCTAGGTTTTGTTGTTAGCAAGGATAACGGTAGAGACCATGAGGATTAGAGTTAGCGCAGGGCTTGTAGAGAGGCTTATCAAGCAAAAAGAGAAGCAGAGAGCCCTCTTAGAGTCTAGGCTAGATGAAAGAGAGCTAAGGCAAGCCCTTGAGGATCACCATGCTAGACGTGAGCCCATACCCTGTGGTATGACAATACATACTGGTATAGGATGTAACTACGGCTGCCTCTACTGCTATGTTCCTGATATGGGCTTCCCGCTTAAGCCTAGACCATACCCCCTCAACGGCTTACAGCTAGCTTACTCCCTGCTTAGCAACCCCTATATTGTACCATCAGTGATGGGTACTATGCTTGCCTTTGGCTCTGTTACGGAGCCCTTCCTACCGGAGACCGTTGAGAAGACCCTTGAGTATCTAGAGGCTGTAAAGAGCTGGCTAGGATCACCTACACAATTATCCACGAAAGCCTATATAGATAAAGAGCTAGCTAAGTCGATTAAGACCAAGGCTGAGAATAGGCTTAGCGTCCTCGTAACCATAATAACCATTAGGCATGCTAGGATCTTGGAACCTGGAGCCCCTGAACCCAGCAAGAGATTTGAGAGCATAGAGAACCTCTCGTTCTATGGTATCCATACAACACTTTTCCTTAGACCAATAATCCCCGGCATAACAGAGAAGAACCTAGATATTATACTTGAGAAAGCTAAGGCTAGTGGCGCTCAAGGTGTTGTTACAGGATCGCTCCGCATAACAATAGGCATACTACGTAGGCTTAAAGCAGCAGGGATAGACGTTGCGGAGCTATTATTGCGTGCTCCTCGCCACCCGCGCGGAAGAGACCAAGTACCCATAAGAACAGATGATATAAAGAAAATAGTGTGGGTGAAGGCGAGAGAATATGGGCTAAAAGTATATCCCTCAGCTTGCTCAGCCAACATGGACTCCCATGGCTTAAGCTGTTGGGCTTGCAAATGGGGGCCTTGTGGAGATAGACGAGGCTTGCCGGAGGTGGAGCCCAGGGACTTGGTTGAGGCTGCAGAGCTACTGACAGGTATAAGGCCATTGTTCGCCAATATCGAACATAATACAATAATGTTAGGGTATCCTAAGGGTAGGCTAACTGAGAGAAGCAAGAAGATCATACTCCACTGGCTCTCTGCACTGACGAAAAGAAGTATAAGGATAAAATATGCCTAGTCTTCAGACGAACTTAAGTTTAGGGAAAGCCATGGAGGACTGTAGCCTTGTCGGATAAGTATAGCTCAGAAAGGCTTGAACTAAACCTATTCAACTTAATTATATCGCACTTGCCTGGTAGATACGAGTTTAATGAGGCTATGAGGATTCTTAGAAGCTTACTACCAGGCCTTAGAGTATTCGATACGCCTCCTCCCCTAATACTTGCACGTGTAGAGGATCCTTATCTTGCGGTAAAGTTCTTAATGGAGAATATACCTAGGGGGAGCCCTATTATAAGAGCCATACCCTTAGATGCCGTCACCCTTCCATACTTGAGTCACGTAAAGCTTGTCGTTGAGAAGCTAGCTAAACGTAAACTCGAACCAAGTGATACCTTTGCTATAAGACTTGAGGGACACCTCTACGCTAGTAATGATAAAGGAGTTAGAAGGCTTCATAAAGATGAGGCTATAAGAGCCATAGCTGAAAAAATTAATAACAAAGTTAAGCTCTATGCACCCGACAAGCTCATACTAATAAAGGTTGTAAGAGTCTCTAGGGCATTACGTTATGCTGGCATCATGGTAGCACCACCATCATCTATCTACGCTCCATTAAAATCTTCAAGAAATAAATACTAGGGGCTTCCTGCTCTTAAGCCATATGGGGATGGACTAGATTTTGCCTCTACTAGCGCTAACATACAAGAAGTTAAGTCAAACAGATTTCAAAATATTACGTGTAATAGAGGCTGAGATGCCCAAGTACGAATACGTCCCAGTAGAGGTCATAGAGCGTAGGCTCAATATCCCTTCAAGCCACGTCCACATGTCGTTATCTAAGCTTAACAGACTAAAGCTTGTTAGAAGAAGAACAGGCGGCTATACAGGCTTTAGGCTTACATGGATGGGCCTCGACATCCTAGCATTAAAATCACTTGTCGATAGAGGGATAATCTATGCTCTCGGTGATAAGCTCGGCGTAGGAAAGGAAAGCGACGTATATTCAGCCCTGGCTCCCTCTGATAAGCGGGTTATAGTGAAATTCCATAGAGCTGGACGTACAAGCTTCCAGAGGATTGTAATCTATAGGCCTTATGTTAGGGATAAACCTGGGGTATCATGGATGCTTTTAGCGAAAATTGCTGGAGAAAGGGAGTTCAAAGCTCTCGTGGACCTTTATAAGGTGGGTGCATCAGTCCCAAAACCCATAGGCTACAGTAGGCATGCGGTAGTAATAGACTATATAGATGGAGTCGAGTTGTACGAGTATCAAAACCCTGAGGATCCGAAATACATTCTCAAAAGGATTCTCTTCACTCTGCGTAAGGCCTACATGGATGTAGGGATAGTCCATGGCGATTTAAGCGAGTATAACGTTATGGTGACCATTATTGATGATCGTGAAGAGCCCTTAATCATAGACTGGCCGCAATACGTTCCTCGAGACGATCCTTCAGCCGAGAGTTTACTGAGAAGAGACATAGCCTATATACTCCGCTTCTTCCGCAGAAGGTATAGAATAAGCCTTGACGAGCAAAAAGCCTTGAGTTATGTTAAAGGAGAGATAGAAGAGCTTGAGTAGGGCTCTTCAACCTAAATTCCCAGCCTAATAACCTGTTAAATGCATAATCCTTCTACTAGACTATTTATCCAATATAACCTCTTATAGGGGACCAGCATAATAGTTATAAATTAGTAGAACTATATAGCCTATATAGTGGTGGAATGGTTTGGAAACAATAACGCAGGATAGGCTAGAATCAAACATACCTAGTAAGCCTGGAATATATGAAAAAGATGGAGTACTGTACGTAGTGGGAGAGGAGTATATTTATAGAGTATGTAGTGCTCTTGCAAGCCCGACTAGAATAAGAATACTAGAAGAACTCCTAGACCATGAGGCAGACATAGGCGAGATATCCGATATGATTAGTCAAAGCAAGGCTAATGCATCTACGCAAGTCAAGAGATTAGAGGAGATAGGACTAGTTAAAGCAGAGTATAAGCCTGGTGCACGTGGAGTACGGAAAGTTGTACGTACAACCGTACGAGAAATAAGGATAATATTAAGGCCTAGCGCACGAGGCTAAGCACCCCTAGAAGTTAGCTACGTTATCACTATCCCCGTCCTCTGTAGTCTCCCTTCCCAAGTCCAAATAGATTAATAGTCGCTGGTAGCAAGAACCGGTAGTGGAGTAGCCAGACCTCCTAAGGGGCTTCGAAGCCATAGCTCTAGCTCTTTTATACTGCAAGGCTAGCTATATAGCGTTTAACTATCATCGTAAAAAGCTACTCTATGCTGGTATCTCCTTCACGTAAACTCTCATCGTGGTGTAACGATTCTATTCACCTTGGTCTTACAAACTTAAATTCTTGATACGATACGACTTTAGTTAGATGCGAGTTTTAGGGAAGTAACTAGCAATTGGAATTATCTCGTAGCTCTCACGTATACCTTTTCTCCACGTACCCGCACCTGTTTTATTTATTAAAGAGATTAGAGATTTTAAATGTAATGAATTATTACATACATGTGTATGCGAGGATCCTAGTAACCCTTGCCCTATTATGGTCTATTATGGTAAATGTATGGGTGAGGGTTATTGTAGTTTCTGCGAGACTAACTTAAAGGGTAAATTCCAAGTTAATGTATATTCTAATGAAATGTTGGGAGGATTGTTAGTATGCATGGAATGAGAATAGTAATGTTGTCTGGCGGAAAAGACTCATCATTATGCATCGATTGGCCTAGCTTTAATCGATGCATACGTTACGCTTGTATATGATTTTCTTACACCATCATCTCATTAGTCGGTCTAAGGTTAGCAATTCAGACGAGTTCACTTAGGGGAAGACCAATATTCGTCAAAAAATTTTACAAAAGGTAAGGAGTTTTCTGAAAGTAGAGTTTCTGAAATTCCTTGGCGCAGACACCATAGTTGCAGGAGACGTCTAATTTAGCTAAAGAGGGTTGAATCAACATTTAAGGAGTCATTATGGGGTATGGATCCGCTTGAAGTACTCTATGAGGGAGTTAAATATGATATAGAGTCGAGAGTAAGGAAATAATATATGGTCTAGGGGACGTATCGGGAAGGATTATTAAACAAGATACCTATGAGGAAGCGGCTAAATAATGATTGAGAAGGGAGGTTGATGTACTAGGCGAAAGAGAGCATCACACTTTGGACGGAATATTTGTTTATTCTCATGATTAGGCTTAAGGTAGTAGTTATTGGTATAGTAGGCATCATGGTTCAATAATACTACTCTAATAATACTCTTTTCACACGTAAACACCTATAGCTTGAGCTTAGGCCTCCTCCCGCTTTTAGAGATTTAAGAACATAGGCTTGTATCGTAGCCTATAC
>JBEVCE010000096.1:0-5910 GCA_040514295.1 Pyrodictiaceae archaeon
TTTAGTCTTAACTAGAGGTCTCAAGGGCTGAGTCGAGGTGCAGTAGGCCTTGCCCAAGAAGATGCGTATGACTCTTCCAAAAAAGGAGGAAGATCTACAAAAGGTGGTAGAGGAGGTTATGGAGACACATCCTGACATGCATTATCATGAGCATGAGCATGTCCATGAGCTTGACGATATTCTCCACACAATAGACGTACTTATGGATGCTATGAACACTAGGCTGACGGAACTTGAGGAGAAGACCAACACATTATACCATGAGGTCCTAGATCTTTATAGGCTATTTGCGATAGTAGTTAAGGCTGCTGCCACTGAAACAGTTGAAGAGAAGCGCAAGGCACTTGAAGAGGCAAATGCCATTCTCTCAGAAAAGCTCAAGACGATTACTAAGAGTTAAGCGGCATAATACTTAATATAGGAGAAGTAAACTACGTTACTGGTTTTATTATGCCTGGTCTCTCTCTAGCACCGACAGCAATTACCTTAATACAGTCACTGCTTCTCATGCAGAATGAAGCCTCTACCCCCTTAACATAGAAGGAGCCGCCCTCAAATAGTGCTGGTACGTAGAAGCCATCTAGAACCACAATAGTAGTTGTATCTCCATGGGCTACACCAGGGTAGCCTAGGATACTCTCTTGATAAGGCTCTACACGTACTCTCTGAAACTCCTGGATATTATTACTTAATTTAAGGATAGCATAGCTGGGTCGAGTTCTAAGTCTATCAGAGAATAACGATATGGAGATACGTACGCTATGGGTACCTGTTTTGAGGAGAAATCTGCTCCAAGGCTTATAGAGCTTCTTAGATATAGACGGGCTGAGTCCTCTAAGTAGACCATTACGTACGAATTCCTCTACAAGCACATCCCACTTAGTAATGTTCATAGGAAAGTCCATAACCAATTCAAGAGCATCTTCATAATTACCGATGACTAAGTCTACGTCTGAGTACTCATGGTGTACACCTAGCAGTAATGAGCCTGTAAGCCTAAGAGAGTGGATGGGTCCAAGAGCCTCAGCAAGATATACTACTACATCCTCTAGGGGAGAATCAGGCTTAGCAAGAATTTTCCTAAACGCCTCTACACCACTACAATGCACTAACTTGTCTCCACTACGAATAACAGGCACAGGCTGCTCATAGTATGGCGTAGATTCCGACAGAAAGGCTCTCAAGGCAGCCTCATGAACACCCTTGGGCGTGTAGGCATCAATTATTCTCTTGAGCCCTAGGCCCATAAAACTCCAAAGTCCATTAGTAGAGCCTTCTATGTACTTGGGTATAACAAGCCATAGTGCATCATCCAGTCTAGCCACAACAGTTGAGACCAAGACCCTTGACTTAAATGTAATGAGGTAGTCCCCTGGCAATGGGATAGAGGAGCTCCACCAGGTACACCAGCTAGGCAACCATACCCTCTTCATCTAACCCCCTATTCCATACTAGGCTAACGAGGCTCCTCTGCTATAGTTATTGGAGGCTTGATCTTTCTAGCCTCACCACCCATACGGACGTGCAAGTATATTTCCTCTATGCTCTCTACTGGGCCGAAATATATTCTTAGAGACTCTGAAGGCTCTAAGCTCTTACCTATACTAAGCTGCTCCATAATCCTCCTCTTGAACCTTTTAACCTCCTCGTTGCTCCTACTAGGAATCCTAGTTAGCCCTGTTACATAGTATTTTACGTCAATCTTATCAACAAATACCCTTGAATCACAATTGTTCACAACCATTATGTTGGGCGGGGCTATACGTACCTCGATGCACTCTGCCCGGCTCATTAACGATCCTCCTCGCCAGCTAAGCAGAAAGATATAATTTGATTCGGATCCCGGTACACCTATCATCCCCCTAGGAGGGTCTTAAGACGGGGTTGCTCCACACAATCCAAGCATGCTTAGAGGCCGCACAAACTTATATAACTAGTCTTAACCATCCCAGTGACTTATGGTTGCTATGAAGAGGATTGCACGTCACAGAGCCTTTATGTTTTAAGGCGGTGAAGACCCTCCACCGGGACTGAGCGCTTCAAAACAAGTCCTCTCAGCTGAGCAACTCTTCATCAAGGGATGCCTCAGCTGAAAACCGGGTTCAGCACCAACTTATAATATTGGGCTTACTAGTAGTACAAGAGTATTTGGGGTAAAGATTCATCGTGGCAGCTACTATAAATGCTAAAGAAATTACTACAAGGCTACAAGAGTTCTTCAAGGCGCTCGTAGAGCCATTTGTTGGTAGAGAGGATGAAGCTAGAGCTATAGTCCTAGCGATACTCGCCCGCGAACACGCTATACTCATAGGAGAGCCCGGTACAGCTAAATCGGCTCTGGCCAGGAGAGCAGCTGATCTCATAGAGGCACGGTTCTTCAAGTACTTATTAACAAAGTATACTGAACCAGCCGAACTTTTCGGTCCTCTTGACATTAACGCTTTGAAGGAAGGAAAGTATATTAGAATAACTTCAGGCAAGCTCCCAGAGGCAGAAATAGTCTTTCTGGACGAAGTGTTTAACGCTAACTCGGCAATCCTAAACGCGCTTCTAAGCATAATGCAAGAGAGAGTATGGTACGACGGGTATAGCGAGATAGTGGTACCCTTATGGAC
Organism: Pyrodictiaceae archaeon; assembly: GCA_040514295.1. Classification (GTDB taxonomy): domain Archaea; phylum Thermoproteota; class Thermoprotei_A; order Sulfolobales; family Pyrodictiaceae; genus JBEVCE01. Next base: position 2,616 of record JBEVCE010000096.1, read on the forward strand.
TCTGATAGGTGCAAGCAATAGGGTACCTGACGATCCCGAGCTAGAGGCCGTGTATGATAGGTTCCTCATACGCCAGTACATTAAACCCTTATCAGAGAATAAGTGGCCTGAACTTCTCGATGCAGGCTGGAGAATCGAAGCAGGACTAGTGAAGAAGCCTAAACCTGTACTCAATATAGCCATGCTTAAAGAGGCACACGAGCTAATATATCAGGTCGATCTTAGCCCTGTAAAGCAAAAGCTGCTTAGACTCTATGCTGTATTCGAGGAGAGAGGAATACATTTAACAGATAGGAGGAAGACGAAGACACTAAAAATCATAGCTGCTAATGCCCTTCTTGAGGGAAGGTTAGTAAGTGCCGAGAGAGACTTGTTAGCACTCAAATACACGGCTCCAAGAGACATCGAGGACTTCGATAGAATAAACATCATCCTCTCAGAAGAGCTCAAAATGCCGGAGAGGTATCTAAGAGAGCTTAACGAGATAAGGGCAAATGTAAGAGAGGTATCAAGGCTAGTAAACACACTAAGGAGCTACGATCCCAGGCTAGTAGATTTATTTAGAGGTCTCAAGATAGCCAGGAGCAGGATAATCACGATAATGCGTGATGTTGACGACCAGGAGGTTCAGAACCTAGCCAAGCAAGTACTCGAGGAGATAGACTCTGTACTCGAAAAAATAACCAAGAAGCTAGACTCACTAGGATTCTAAACTAATTCCGCACGGTGGGAATTCGTGCCTGCACTCATAAAGGGCGTCGATTACTCTAACCCTGCAATACGTTATCGCGGCGAGAGGATAGTATCCTTGTTTAAGAAGCTAGTAAGCGATGAAGGCCCATCCCTTAAAGAACTCGAGGACATCGACTTCGCTATATCAGTCTTCTATACCTTCTTCTTCCCATTCCCCATGATAAGAGAAGATGCGACACGTCTCTCAGAGAGCGACGAGGTACTACGTAAACAGCTCATGATACTAGCACAGTTAATGAAGTCAGATAAATTCGAAGAGATAAGAAGGAAGACCATAGCCGATACTATCACAAGTATGGTGGTCTCAGCTCTATTCATGGAGGCCATTGCTAGGGAGCTTAGGAAGCAAATCGGGCCTCAAGGAGGAGATTTTAGCGGTCAAAAAGGGGGTAGTAGCAATATTACACAACAGCTATTAAAAAGAGTGGTGTCGAAGGCCCTTGACTCAATAAAAGAACAGGCTTCGCAAGCCAAGGAGATCACAACCCTTGTTCAAAGATTCTCAGCTGGCACAGGCAGCATGCTATCACTCGAGGACAGCATTCTAGACATCATAAACCTAGCCAAGAATACTGATGTGAAAACAATACTAGAAGTCCTAAAAACCATAGAGGACGTAGAAGGCTATATCAAGAAGAGGAAGCTCCGAAGTCCACGTGGAGAACTAGATGGGTATGAGACGGGAAATGATGTAGAGAGAATAGTTATCTCCGAGCTCGCTCTACCAAAAGAGATCTTCCTCACAAAATTCGTTGAAAATAGTCTACTCTTATACAAGAAAGTCATACCTGAGTCACGAGGCCCGTTTTACGTTCTACTAGATAAAAGCGGTAGCATGATGGGGACAAAAGTTATATGGGCTAAGGCTGTAGCCATAGCACTAGCACAGAGAGCCGTAAGAGAGAGAAGAGACTTTTACGTCAGATTCTTCGACAGCATCCCATACCCTCCCCTCTTCATATCAAAAAAGCTTAGGGGGCGTGATGTAGTCAAGCTGATAGAATATATAGCGAGGATAAGAGCAAACGGCGGAACAGATATAACAAGAGCGATACTCACGGCCACAGAGGACATAATAGTTTCTAAGAATAAGCATCTCGCCGACATAGTATTAATCACTGACGGCGAGGATAGGGTAACCATAGATGCTGTGAGAAGAGGCTTATCTAGGGCAAGAGCGAGATTACACACAGTCATGATACATGGAAATAATCCTGACCTCCGACAAGTTTCTGACACCTACATGTCGGTGACGAAGCTTAGCAAGGAGGAGGCTCTACAAGTGATAAGGATATGATCCCAGCCACTAAGGTGGGATGACACCATAAAACTTGACAATATTTTCTATATTAATCTTAGCTACATCTTCTTCCCCTATAACGTTCTCCTCGATGAGCTTCTTAAATACACGCGCAAGCTCCCACGGGCACTGTGCTACACAGGGACGGCGCGGATCATCTATAAAATCCGACTCTACCACAACGTACTCCACGTTACCCTGTGAAAAGAGTTTTCTAAGCGCCTCGAGCCTGCCGGGAACCGAGGACCAGTAACCTTCTAACGATGCTGCGGAGGCAACGCTCACAGAAGCATGGTGGAACAAAACTCTATCGCCCTTCTTTAGCCCAAGGAGTTTAGCTGTAGTAGCTACTGTAGCCCTACCCTCGTTCTCAAGATGTAAGTGAACTATACAGTCATAGTCCCTAGCTACTTCAAGAGCCTTAAGCATAGCATATTCTGCAAGAGCTAGCCTAATAGGCATTGTCTTGTAATGTTGCCTACCAACCTCACCAATACCGTCAATTACGCCTCGGGAGCAATAACTCCTCAGAACATTTGTTACTTCATCGATAAGGATGAGGATTTCATCAAGCGATAAACCCGACGAAACTAGTCTATCGACATCCGCTGGGTGAAATCCAATTAAACATGAAACCCTAACACCCTCAGCCCTAGCCCTCCTACATTCACTGATATGAGTCTCATAAGCTTTTAGATAACCATCAATACTTCTAGGTACACCAAACCCATAATGCCATGGCGATAAGCCCACAAGCGCTATAAACCATCCACCAACCCTTCTAAACCTTCTAGCAATCTCAACAGCACCTAAACCTCTAACAGGGTTTGAATGAAGATGAGCGTCAGCTAGCAACATGATAAGTTAACCCTCCAAAGCGTGTTCAGCCTAGGACCACCTCTTCATAGCCCAAGGCTCAGCGAGGGTAGGGGCTTCAACACGAGCTACATTAAAGGTAGGTGGGCTGATAGGGTCTCAGCCCTCACACGGCTCATCCCAGTATCCACATATAGCACTCAGTGCCTAAGCCCTCATCACATACTGCCCTCCAAGGAAGAGTTGAAGCTAAATGGTTTATTTAAATCTACTACTATACTGTCCTACCCTTCATGCTCGTAGACTATGATTTACCGAAAGCCTAGAGCATTAATTCTTGTATATTCTTGTATTTGGCTAAACCATTTTGTAGTTAGCTGTGAGAGGTAATTCTCTGGCAAGAATACCTACTTGGCTCTCAAGAGC
>JBEVCE010000097.1:0-2766 GCA_040514295.1 Pyrodictiaceae archaeon
GTATAAAATGGAACTAGCTACGGGATCCCCTTCAGAAGCTTCAGAAGCAAACGAGGTTGATAGGAAGATATCAGAACTCATGACGAGACTACGTGAAAGAGGGCAGAGGGTTACTGCTCAAAGAATTGCTATAGCAAAGCTTGTACTAGAGAAGATAAAGGAGCATCCAAGCTTCACTACAATCTTGAAGGAGGCACGAAGAAGGATACCCGGTGTTAGTACAAGCACAGTCTACAATACTCTACAACTACTAGAAGACATGGGGTTCCTGCAAAGCTTCTCGGTTAAGGGAGCCACACACTATGATAGCCCGCATAGCCATGTCAACATAGTATGTATGGATACCGGTGAAATCAAAGACTATGAGGATAAGACTAACATAGTACTTGAGCTAGGGAAGATCACAGGAGTTAGAGTCAAAAACGTGATAATCTACGGGTACTGTGGAGAAAGGCTAGGAGACTAGTAAAGGGGTTAAGGCTTATCTAGAGGCACTAGTAACGTCCTTAACTCGGAGGCCCAGGGCTAGCAAGGACCCGATGAGAGAGCTGTCGCCCAAGCCGACTTAGGTGATGAGGTCAGCCTGGCTCCGAGGGCTCATCATAAGAGTAGTTAACGGTTTTGGCGCCTATGTTCTAGAAAGCGGAGAGGACCTAGAGCCTTGGACGGCATAGAGAGGTTATCAACTGGAGTTGCTGGTATGGACGAGCTACTAGGAGGAGGTATTCCCCGAGGATTCTTTGTCGCTGTTGTCGGCGAGCCTGGTACAGGAAAGACGGTGTTCTGTATACACTTTATAGCAGCTGGAATACGGAGTGGGGATAAGAACATCTATGTGACCACTGAAGAGTCTAGGGAGAGCATAATACGTCAGGCAAAAATGTTCGGCTTCGACTTTGACGAGGCCATCGAAGCCAATAAACTAGTAATCATAGACGCGCTTATGGGTAGAAGAGAGGATCCATGGAGCCTCACAAGCCTAGATGTAGAGGAACTTGTCAACAAGATTATTGAGGCAAAGAAGTATCTAGGCTACGGTAGAGCTAGACTAGTAGTGGACTCTATGTCGGCCTTCTGGCTAGATAAGCCTGCAATGGCACGTAAGTACAGCTACTATGTCAAAAAGACTTTGTATCGATGGGACTTTACAAGCCTCCTTGTAAGCCAGTATGCTGTCACAACTAGTCTAGGCTTCGGCTTCGGCATAGAGCATGTAGCTGACGGTATAATAAGATTCAGGAAGAGCATTATCGGGGGAGAGCTGAAGAGGTACGTCATTATAGAGAAGATGAGGCAGACAGAACATAGCCTAAGAATGCATGAGATAGAAATAAGAGATAAGGTGGGGATGGTAATCAAGGGCCCAACTAAGCTTAGGAGAGAAGACGTAAAACTACCTCCTAACGTGACTGCAAGAATCATTGCCTCAGAGCTTAAAAGGCTCCTCGAGCTACCAAGCGAAGAGTATCAGGAAGCCTAGAGGCTGAAAAAGTAGTGATTAAGCATAGTCTTAAAATCGAATTACTTATAGAATAGTAAGCGAGTGTGATAGGAATGCAGCCACCATTATTAGTGCTTGCCACCGGGCCCGCGAATGCTACAAGCCCCCTCGTAACAGACATTATCTCCTCAATGCTCCAAAACCCCTACGTCGCCGCCTCGGTAGCAATACAGTTCATACTAGGGCTTGCACTAGGCTACTTCTCCGTCAAGGTGTTAAAATACATACTTGCCTTCATAGGCATACTAATTCTTGGAGCCTTCCTGAACGTATGGAGTCTTGGAGGAAGCGTCGAAGACGTGCTGAGACGATACTATCAGCAATTCCAACAACTAGAGCCCGTCATAAAACAATTACTGAGCACGCTCGGAATCCTCACAGTAGGCCCTGTAAGTATAGGCTTCATACTAGGACTCATAATCGGTGCACTAAGGAGGTAACAGTACCCACAATACCCCTGAACCTCCTAGAACATAGGAGCACTTACCGCTAAGCTGTTAATAATTAAAATGAACATTCTTAAAGAAAAGCATTACACCCACCACATTATACTATACAGTCCAAGCTCCACACGATCCTAAAACAATACAGGCGAGCCCTTGGCTTCAACATCCCTGGCGGCGATCAAGGTATATAAGTATTGCTAAACCATCTCATAATAGACGCCAAGACGCCATAAGAGGCTATGACATATTGAGCTCCCGTGGCTTAGGGCGAGTATGCCGTAGAAGCACGTCCCGCAGTATATGGGCGGGAAGGGGATGTTTATGCAGGAAAAACCCGTGTTCGAGGAGCTGCATGAAGTTCTTAGGCTAAGACCGCCTAAATATTCACTTAGACCACGCTACTGTACCGTCCATATGAGCCTTGAAGACTCTCTAGGCCTGAAATGCCTGTGAAAGAGAAGACTCTAGAAACTACTTGGAGGCGATTGCCTGGGGGCGGGAGAGGGCTCTAAGGTTAAAGAAGGGCTAGATGCTGAAGAACCTTACCTTTTGCCTAAAAGGAGAACTAAAACTAGTATTGGGCGATGGCAGAGAGCTTGTAATGAAGCCTGGAGACTATGCTCTAATACCGGCATGTCTAGGACATGGGGCTCTAGCGCTAGAAGAGGCGATAGTTGTGGATTTTAACGCTCTTTTCACAGAGGATAGAAAGAGCCTAGTGGAGGAGCTAGGTGGATGCAGCAAAGCTTAAACCTTTATCTAAACTAGTTTGCCTCCTTCCCTCATGCTCTCAGATAGAATAGCTAGGCATAGTCAGAG
>JBEVCE010000098.1:0-5869 GCA_040514295.1 Pyrodictiaceae archaeon
ACGTGCAAGTTACGCGGCACACATAAGCCTGGATGAGGTTCTTGAAGCAAAGCCTGTTATAGATCCTCTAACTAGGTATGAGATAGCAGGCTTCACTGATGCTGCAGTAGTCTTTGTACTCGCATCCGAGGATATTGCTAAAAACCATCCCCATACGGTATGGCTTGATGGTATAGGATGGGCAACGGAGACTGGCACTGGAGGCATAGAGTGGCATGAGTGGGGTAGAATGCCGTCAATAAAAGAGGCGGCTCGAATGGCCTACAAGCAGGCGGGTATCCACGACCCATATAACGAGACCGATTTTGCAGAGGTAGAGGATAGGTTTAGCTTCATGGAACTCCTAGCATTAGAGGAGGCAGGTGTAGCCAGAGAGGGTATGGCCGGTGACATGCTTGAAGCCGGAGACTTTGATCCAAAAGGCGACTACCCTGTTAATCCAAGCGGAGGCAGCCTATCGATAGGAGTACCTCTAGAAGCTACTGGCCTCTCAAGGCTATTAGAGGCTGTACTTCAGCTCCGTGGTAGAGCAGGCCCCCACCAGCTTAACGATGTTAGTAAGGCACTCGTCCTCTCATGGAGAGGGCCTCCCACATATACTAGCATGGCTGCCATAGTATCCTATGACTAGTCTTCCTTCAAATTCCCCGCGAAGAGGTGGCCTAAGCCGTGAGGATCAATGTATTCGTGAAGGATCGTGTAGCCATAGTATCTGCTGGCCTTACTCTCTTCCGTCGTAGACTCCTCGAGACCCCACGTGAGCTTGCATGGGAGGCTGCTAGGCAAGCACTAGAAGCCGCTAGCCTCACTCTGCGAGATATAGACTGCGTCGTCATAGGTACCGCTCCTGACGCCTTTGACGGAGTCCACTTCAACGGCGAATACCTTGCAGACGGTGCGGGAGGAATGCATAGACCTACAGTAAGAGTCTACATAGGTGGTGCTACCGGGGTAATGGTTCCTATTGCAGCCTGGTGGCATGTAGCCAGCGGACTGTGTAACACTGTGCTGGCTGTTGCCGAGGAGAAGATGAGTCCAGCCCACCCTCACCCCCAAGGAGTCTTTGCATACATATGGGATCCTATCCTTGAGAGGCCATTAGGCCCTAACCTCATATGGATATTTGCTATGGAGATGAGAAGATACATGTATAAGTGCGGTGCAAGTAAAGAAGACATAGCACTGGTTAGCGTTAAGAATAAGAGAAATGCCCTAGACCATCCAGCAGCCCAGGCGGCAGCAAATATAACCGTTAAGGATGTGCTTGAGAGCGAGGTACTTGTATGGCCAGTTAATAGGCTAGATGTAAGCCCTGTAAGCGATGGGGCAGCAGCCCTCATACTCGCTAGAGAGAATGAGGCGAGGAGAATAACGGATACCCCGGTATGGGTTGAGGGTGTAGGCTGGGCTCTCGACAATACACACTGGTATAACAGGGAGCTAGCCTATCCCCGTTACGTCGAGTATGCGGCCAGAATGGCTTATAAAATGGCTGGGATAGAGAGACCCTGGAAGGAGATAGATGTAGCTGAGCCCTATGACCCCTTCGACTACAAGGAATTACACCATATAGAGGGCCTCATGCTTGCACGTAGATGCGAGTCCTGGAAGCTCCTAAGGGAGGGCTACTTTAACAGAGATGGTGAACTACCTACAAGCCCTAGCGGTGGCCTACTAGGAGTAGGCAATCCTATAGCAGCGGCAGGGCTGATGAAGGTTGCGGAGATATTCTGGCAGCTACGCTATGAGGCTGGGCGTAGACAGGTCAAGAAGCCGGTCCACAAGGGAGTCGCTCAGGCATGGGGCGATCTAATGCAGGCTGGTACGGTCATAGTCTTATCCAATTAGCTGTAAGTGTTTTTCATCTTCCCACGGATGTAAGCCGAAACCCTGGGTGAGGGTCATGGAGGCACATAGGCTCCCGGGTAGACACCTTAAAGCAGACGAGATGTACTCTCTCATAGGCCTTGTAGAATATGTTCCACGGGCTCGCTACAGTTTTTCTGCAGGCCAGGCTCTTTCAAGATTCCTACAAGAGCTTAAGAACGGCAGGATCATAGGTAGGAGATGCCCACGCTGTGGCAGGATCTATGTGCCGCCGCGTATGTACTGTGAATACTGCCATGTGCCGACAAGCGAATGGGTCTATGTACCTGATACTGGCCGTATACATACGGCGGTGATAAGCTATATATCGGCGTTTAGAGAGCGTATGGAGAGGCCTGAAATAGTAGGAATAGTGAGGCTCGATGTGCCAGGCTATCCTGAGGAGAGCTACGAGTTTGCAGGATTATTCCATAAGCTCTGTGGTATAAACGAGGAGGACGTAAAATCAGGCAGGGCTATAGGAATGAGGGTTAAGGCTCGCTGGAAGCCTCCTGAGCAGAGGACGGGAAGCATAACTGATATCGAATGCTTTGAGCCCATGGAGGGGTGAAGAGCTATGAGCTGGGATAAGACGAGTAGACCCCATGGTGTTGTAGAATTCCCGGGAAGACAAGAGGTCGGGAAATACGTATATACTCCAGGTCTCCACGGCCTAGAGTTCGCCAAGGCTCTTAAAGAGGGGAGGATATTAGTAGGCGAATGTAATGGCGTGATAATAGTCCCGCCTAAAACTTTCTGCCCAGATCATAGCGAGGAGAAACTGGTAGAATACAATGGGGACTGGGAGGTAGTAACCTACACGATAGTCTATGAGGACATGTATGGCAATAGGCTTAGCGAGCCTCAAGTCATCGCAGTCATAAGGCCTTTAGGTAGTAGTGGGCCAGGGATGATACACTACGTGAAGGCCGAGCCAGGGAGGCTTAGGCCTGGATTAGCAGTAAGACCAGTATTCAAGCCAAAGGAGGAGAGAAATGGCCTCATAACAGACATAGCGTACTTTGAGCCTATCGAGTAGCCTTTCTCAGTAACTCAGCTATCCTTTTTACACCTTCCCTTATCCTCTCCGGCGACTCTGTCACAAAGCTTATCCTTATACTCCTAGCTACACTATCTCCAAAGAACCTACCTGGTACAACAGCTACATTCTTTCTTTCTAGCAGCTCTTCGGCCAGCCATACCGAGTCCTCCCTCTTACTCATATACCTACTTAAATCTACAAGAGTGAACATCGAGCCTTGTGGTGGAAGGTAGATGGCCTCTGGGAGATACTCTCTAAGTGCATCTAGGAGCGCATTCCTCTTCTTCCTATAGTTCTCTAAGAAGAATCTCCTATGCTTTCTCTTGCATTCACGGTTTCTCAAGTACGCTTCAACCATATATTGGGCGATGCTGGGTGGGCAATAGACTATCTCCTCGCTTAACAATCTTATCCTCTTCACGGCATCAATGGGCCCATATATGTAGCCTAGCCTCCAGCCCGGTATGCCGGGATCCTTGCTGAACGTGTTTATTGCAAGTGTGTTCTCAGGAGCGTAGCTGTAGAGCCAAGCGTGTTCTCCCTCGTAGATTAAGGTCTTATAAGCTTCATCCACTACTATCCATGCACCGGCATCTGAGGCTATCTCGGCTATAGCCTTGGCCACTTTCTTGTCTAATATCCTGCCAGTAGGATTATCGGGGGTGACGATGATTACAGCCTTTGTCCTCCCAGGCTTTATTGCCTCCTTGAACTCCTCTATAGGTGGTTGGTAGCCATCCTCTACACTGGTTTTAATGACTATGGGCTTAGCCCCGAAATAAGATATTAGTGGCCAATAGCCAAAGTACATGGGCTCAAATACTATGACCTCATCTCCCTCCTCCAGGATCGCGGCAAGGACAGTGAACATTGCCTCCTGGCCGCCAGCGGTAACTATCACTTGGTCCGCCTCCAACTTAGGTCCTCCAAGCTCGGCGATGTCCTCAGCTATAGCCTCCCTTAGAGAGGTAATACCGGAACTCATCGTATAGGCATATAACTTCATGCTCTCCTCGGCAAGCTCCCTTCTTAGGAAATCACGTATGCAGCGTGGGGGAGGTATGCTGGGTTGCCCTGTGGATAGTAGGATTACGTCTCTCCCCTCCCGGCTAAGCCTCTCCCTTATGGCATCAATCCTCCGAGTCGGGCTCTCACGAAGCAAGCTTAGACGAGGATTAAGCCTAGGCAATACCATGGCCACCATGCTGGGAGAGTAAGCTCCAAGCCCTAGATCATGAGGCATAGGATTAAAAAACTTCCTTAGCCACAACTAAGCCTTTTATCGCTAGATTCTGCTACCCCCCCTTAGGGGCTGATATCATTGGGGGGCTTCTGGGCCTGCTAGGAATTGATGCCAGCTGCGCTATACTCGTAGGCATGGGGGGAGGTGGTGATATAGCATCCACGCTTATCCTAGGCGAGCTGCTTAGAATGGAGGGTGTCCGTACAGTCTACTCGTCAATAGTGTGGGAGAGATTTATACGAGATCCTACACCAGGCCCTATAAGCCTCGAGGAGCTCAGGGGCGTAGAGAACCTCGCCTACGCTGCCATAGCGCTTCCAGGGTGCTATGCTCTTCGAGAGTATAGTGGCGTAATAGTGCCAGCCATCTGTAGGTTCACATCCTTTCTCAAAGAACCAGCCATAGCTCTTGACGCAAGTAGAGGTGAACTAGGAGTCAGGCTTGGCCTTGAGGAGGTACTAAGCCTCTTCGACTGCGACACAATAATAGGTGTTGATGTGGGTGGAGATGTACTGGCAAAAGGCTTTGAGGATGAAGTATGGAGCCCTCTAGCAGACTCTATAACGTTATCAGCGATAGCTAATACCACAGCCACTAATAAGCTCATAGTAGTCCACTCGCCTGGCGCGGACGGCGAGCTGCCCCAGGATAAGATCCTGGACTACGTATCTGAGGTGGCGTCCCTAGGAGGCTACAAGGCTATCATAGGCTTACCATCTAGCCTCCTAGGGCTCCTCGAAGAAGCCACGACTGCTATTTATACCGAGGCAGGACGGCTAGCGGTTCTAGCAGCCAAGGGTTTCAAGGGCCAGAAGAATATAAGAGGAGGTTCAAGAAGAGTGAGCGTAAACATATACACAGCCTCATCTATAGTACTTGATGCCCTAGTGCTCTACACACGCTCTAAGCTCGCACAGAGCGTCAAGGGGACATCATCTATAGCTGAGGCGAGTAAAAGGCTCAACGAGCTAGGCGTGTACACGGAGTATGATCTTGAGCTAGACTTATTGGGAGCCCCGTGGGCTAGGGAGAATCCTGACATGCTTACAAGGCTAAGGCAGGCTAGGAGACGAGAGCTACAAAAGTACAGATAATAAACCCCTCAATGATAATTCTTAAGAGAGGGTGGTGGCCCGGCGGACAAGATGACCCCCGACTGGGGTGATATGGAGCCGGGGCCGATCTCGGGTGCACACTTTCCCCTATTTCTTGAATTTGAAATTAGGCTAGCCCTACGAATATGCTAGCTTCTTGCTTATTAAGGGATTTATCGTAGACTATTAGGCTGGAGATATCCTCCAGTAGTAAGGATTTAGCTTCGGCATCTAGCAAAAACTACTATTCGATCGAGGGGCTATTCATGACTAATACTCTCCTGAACCTACTAAAGCTCAGTGTAGTTGACGTAGCTATAATGGTGGAGGCATTCCGGCGTATACTTTATACGTGTGTTAACGAGGGCTTAGAATGCGTTGACCCTCCTCTTCTAACATCCCACTATCTACAGTCTATGGGTTATAGTGAATATACTGTTAGAAGGCTATGGTCGAGGCTAAGTGGTAAAAAGACAATCCCTGTCTTCAAAAGTATGAGAGGAGGTTTCAATATAGTTCTAGAACATAGAAAGGGCCCAGCCTATCACGATAGTATAACCGGTATCCCGATAGATAAACTCGATTGTAGCCGTATACGCAGTCGTTGTAGGCCAGTCAGTAATG
>JBEVCE010000099.1:0-20525 GCA_040514295.1 Pyrodictiaceae archaeon
CAGTGTTATTGAGTCTAGGCTCTTGGAGAGAAGGTAATCAGCCTCTCTAGCTAGATAATTAAACTGGTATAGTTGCCTGGCTATAACGTCCCTATCAAGCATGTTGGCTTCTCTACAATAGTTGTTTTTGCAGAACTTCACCTTTGCTCCATCTACTTCAAATACTACATGGCTTCGCGAGAAACGTATTCTTCCCTCACTGAAAACTAAGCTTGTCGCTGGCTTAACTCTTATGAGGCTAATACTGTTATTGTATTCTATGATACGCCATGTTATGCAAAGAGGTTTAAGGACCGAGTCTATATTCTTGGCTTCTACTATGCATTTTGCCCTTAGGAGCAAAACCCTAGCCTTATCCATCATGTTAGTTATCGAGTATATTAATGTATTTGTTTTACTTTCTAAAGCAGACCTAGCCTCTGGTATCCCCTCTCTTATCCTCCTAATATTCGTCTCTAAGAGTCGTGATGCCTCCTCTAATTTTTCAAGCCCCATTCTCCTCCCCCAGGCCAATATCTCACGTTAATTGCCTTAGAATAGGAGTATTCTGGTTTCTATTAAAAATACTTGTTTTGGAAGTAGTGTTATAGTTTAGCTGTACCTGGCGAATAGGGTGCTGGCGTAGTGCGTGCAAAAGAGATGCTAGATGTAAGTGACTCTTGGCTTGTATTTGATGTGCAAGGGCATTTTGTAGGATACGTCAAGGGATGCTTTCATCCCCTCCCAAGACTCTTTGTAACGGTAAGGAGATTTTCAAGTATAGTAAGGTATGGAAGAGAGCCCTGCTTAGGAGGCAGTGAAGCGGCAACTGTAGACCCGTATACCGGGTATGTAAAAATAGTTAAACCTCCATCACCACGTCTTCTTAAGGACTGTAACACCCGCTTATGTCGTGCAGCTTACGACTTGTTTATTCTTATTTCGAGCGCTGTTGATGAGGAGTTCATTAGGGTCACGGGAAGTCTGGCTGTCGATCCATATAAGGCCTCAGATATAGATCTCGTCGTCTATGGTTGTAGTGAGACATATAGAGCCTATAAGCTCCTAATAGATCTACGTAGAGACGGTATAACAAGACCTTATAAAGGTGTAGGAAGGGGGTGGAATAGTAAAGATATAGGACTTCACCAAGGTTTGCGTACTGAAAGGGTGCTTCTAGGCCTCTTTAAAGGAATTCCTTATAGTCTTAGGCTTGTTGACTGTATTAGAGCATGGCGTTGTACGCCTTTTAGGGTAATTGGTAGGTGTATAAAGGTAAGAGGCCGGATAGAAAGAGCCATGGCTTATACGACACCAAGCTACTATTTGGTTGTCCTCCATGAGCCTTTAATATTGGGGGATAATGTTGTGCTAAAGACTCTTCTCATAATAACTCATAGGCTTAAGTTTATGGAGATACCAGAGAATACCCTTATAGAGGTTCAAGGGGTTCTCGAGGAAGTTGACAAAAGTCTCTACAGGTTAAGCCCTGATCATGGAGGATACATTAGCTTAGTTAACAGGGGGTCCTAGATGGGTAAATGCTTATTATGTGGTCGCTCATCTATAGCCATATCTTCCTATTTAGGCGTTTGTGCAAGTTGTTTGAGAAGGAGGCCTAAGGAGGCATTAACGATTGCGAGGGAAAGGCACGCTCGTTTCCGGAAGTCGCTTGTCTTACCGCCAGCCCCTCCCTACAACGATAGAGGAACTAAATGTAATATATGTGTAAATGAGTGTACTATAGACTATGATGGGAAAGGATATTGTGGAGTATGGGTAAATAGAGGAGGGAAGCTTACCCCGGTAGCGGGAAGGGATAAGATTGTGGGCTTCGCCTACCTAGACCCTCATCCTACTAATTGTGTGGCGACTCCTGTTTGCCCTGGAGCCTCTAGTGAAGGTTATCCCAAATATACAAAAACCCTTGGCCCTGAATATGGCTACTATAATTTAGCTGTATTTTTAGGAGGCTGCTCCCTCAGTTGCCTCTTCTGCCAAAATTGGGAGCATAAGCTACTGGTAAGCCCACGCTACCGGAGCCAAGTGAGGACACTAACCTTAAACGAGCTAGTTGAAAAGGCCTTAAACCCTAAAATAACATGCGTATGCTATTTCGGTGGTGATCCAACGCCACATGCTCCTCTTCTACTTATAGTTACAAGGAGAATGCTTAGGGAAAGGAGGAAATGTTGTCCTGATACGCCTTTTAGAGTATGCTGGGAGACAAATGGCCTCGCAAATCCACAGCTCATGAAAGCCATGGCAACACTCTCTCTAGCTACAGGCGGTATTGTGAAAATAGACTGGAAGGCATGGACCCCATCTATATATGAGGCCTTAACTGGTATATCGGGAGAGAAGGCTATTGAGAGATTAAAAACAAATACCAGGATAGTAGCTGAACTAGCTACTAAGAGAAGTAGTCCACCACTGCTCGTCGTTAGCATCCTTTTAGTTCCAGGTTATGTTGATGCTTACGAAGTAAGGATGATATCGCGCTACATATCTGGCCTCATGAGGGAATATGGAATTGACATACCTTTAGTACTACTAGGCTTTCACCCCGAACACTTAATGAGCGATTTACCAACAACTTCGAAGAAACATGCTAAGGAAGCTTTACAGGCAGCGTATGAAGAGGGGATAAAAAGGGTATTTATAGGTAATGAGTGGCTATTATCAAGTATAGAGTACTAGGCATAATGCTCTCGATCTCTGGGCTATGACGAGGCTTAGAAGGGCCGAGTATAAGGTTATGAGGATAAGCGGGGAGCTGAGCCTCTTCTTTTTTGTAGTAATGGAATACTTTAATACCTTAGCCCCGTAAATGTTTAAATGCCGCCAATGGAGAATGTATCGAGAAGGTGGTAAAACTTGGCTAGTGATAGACTCATAGGCGCTCTACTTATCATTGTATCAGTAGTAGTAGTAATAGTCTATGGATGGCTAGTATTCGCTCCACCAGACATAAAAGTTCTAGGGGATAAGATAGACATTTTCGTGTTAAAGCTTACCGGCTTTATCGCTATAGCAGGTATATTTGGAATCCTTGGCTGGATAGGCTATACGCTAGCTACGACCCCTCCGCCAAAGCCTATTGAAGAAATCGAGAAAGAGCTTGAGGAGGAGCTAAAAAAGATTGAGAAGGAAATTAGCGAGGAGAAGCAAGGTGAGGGCTCCCCAAGTAGTAACGAGCCAGCTAAAACCAAGTGAAGGATACTTATACTAATGGTGAAGAAGCGAGGCACCTGTTAAGCTACTTATTGCCTTCTAAGGCTTCTAGGTACTTGGCTCGCCGAATTCTTGCAGAATATAATTATATGCTGAGTATGCTGCAACAGCCCCCATAGCGGCAGCGGTTATTATCTGTCTAAATCCATACCATTTGTTCGTACAGTCTCCAGCAGCAAATACTCCTGGAAGATTAGTCCTCATCCACTCGTCAACCTTTATATAGCCCTTCTCGTCTAGCTCTAACCCGTTCAGCTTCGCCCATTCTATATGCGGCTCGAATCCTATTTCTATGAAGACTCCATCTACACGAATAGTCTTCTCTACGCCGCTTTTTAGATTCTTTACAACTATCTCCTCCACTCTTTCCCTTCCCCTAATCTCTGTCACTATGCTATCAAGCACTAGCTCTATGTTTGGTCTTGAAAGCACTTGTTTCACATAATAGGGCTGGGCACGAAACCTGCTCCTTCTATGAATTAGATAGACTTTCTTTGCATAATCAGATAACATTACGGCCCCCTCTAGGGCGGCGTCGCCGCCGCCTACCACAGCAACGGCATCAGAATCCTTATATAATGGTGCATCGCAAATGCTACAATAGCTTACGCCCTTACCCAAAAACTCTTGCTCTCCGGGGACCCCAAGCTTTCTCCTCCTAGTCCCTATGGCGACTATTACCGTTTTTGTTTTTGTCCTCCTCCTTCTCATAGTCTCCACAATATAGTATTTTGTCTCATTGTTTTTGTAAAACCTAGTTACCTTGTCCAAGACTATTCTAACACCGTACTTGCGTACGTGTCTTTGGAATAGCATTATAAGCTTACTAGCATGTACCTCGGGTATGCCTAGATAGTCATCGACTATACCGGCCTCGGTAAGTAGCCCACCTATCCTATCAGTTATTATGACGGCTTTAAGGCTAAACCGGCTTGCATAAATAGCAGCGCTAAAGGCTGCAGGCCCGCCACCAACTATTACTACATCATATTCTGGCTCCAGCTTTGCTAGGCCCTCTAGCCTCAATGCTAAACACCTACGTAATATATTTTCTTTAAGCCAAGGAATTCCTTGTAGTCGGTTCAGGGCCTTATAGAGCTAGCGTATCTTAAAATATGAGAGGAATGGTTCCCGAAGTCGAATGGTTAAGGCTTTTAAACCCTAAAAACAAGTCTATAGCTGAGATTAGCTACTAGCTTCGTCGAGAAGCTCTGCTACATCCTTAACCTCTAGGCCAAATTCTGGTGCTTCACTTGATAACATTATATTGCAGAATGGGCATGCAACAGCTATTATCTTTGCCCCCGTGGATGTAGCCTCTTTTGTTCTAACATAGCTTATCCTCTGCCCTATTTTAATGTCATAGAAGACTCCTCCCCCGCCACCACCGCAGCAGAAGCTATTCTCCCTATTCCTTGGCATCTCCTTGAACGCCTCTACACTAGCTTTCACAACCTCCCTAGGCTCCTCGTATATCTTGTTCCATCTACCTAGATAGCATGGGTCGTGGTAAGTAGCTGTCTTCCCTATCTTCTTTTTAACCTTTATCTTTCCTTCCCTTAGTAATCTAGCTAGTACAACGCTATGATGTTCTACTTCTACTTTAAAACCATATAATGGGTACTCTCTCGCGAACACGTTATAACCATGAGGGCAGGACACTAGTAGTTTCTTAAACTTATACCTTGATAGTAGCTCAGCATTTCGCTTAACAAGCTCTGTGAAGAGTAGCTCATCTCCTATCCGTCTAGCTGGTTCGCCACAGCATTGCTGTTCAAGGATCACGGCTACACGTAGTCCAGCCTTTTTAAGGAGTCTTAGTAAGGCCTCAGCCGTTGCTTGCAGCCTTGGGTCATAGGCCACTGCACAACCAACCCAGTATATGTAGTCATATTCCTCTTCTTCCTTGGCTTCCTCTATGAGACCTTGCTCAATAAGCCTCTTAAGCCACTGTTCTTTGTCAAAGGGATTTGATCCATAGGGGTTTCCTGTCCTCATAATATTGTATGATACTTGTAGTAGCTCCTCTGGCACATTTTCGCCTTTAACTATTAGTCCTCTCCTGAGATCTAGTATGGTCTCGACATGATGCACTAGTACAGGACAAATGTTGACGCATGCCCCGCAGGTAACACAGGACCATATAATGTTCGGCTCTATTATAACTGGTACAACATCTTTATCCCACATGTCTTTATCCATAGCATCCCTCATATTGAGTACTAAGTTCATTGGTGAAAGGGGTTTCCCTGTTAGATTAGCTGGGCATACGTTATGGCACCTAGCACATTTCGTGCAAGCATCATAATCCATCCTCTCCTTCCATGAAGTATCACGAAGCTTTATTATGCCGAAACCTTCTCCTTGTTCTACCTTCTTCTCGATATCTGGCACCGGCTTGAATGCTGAAGGATGCTCTAGACGAGCAAAGAAGGTATTTACTATCCCTCCAAAGAATAAATGGCCGAGCTTAGTATGGGGCACCATGGCTATAGACGCTATTGCTAGTATCATATGTAGCGACCATATGGTCCTATAGAATGCAACAAGTGACATATGATCCCATCCAGCGAAGCATTTTGCCAGTACTATGCCTACAGGATCATAGCCGTCTATCCAGCTAATCCTATAGGTTAATGTCGATATGGCATCTAGAATAAACCCCGTGATTGCTATTATAGCTAGATCTAGTAAAATTAAATGGTCCTCGGTACTATTTGGAAGACCTGGGGTAAGGCCGAGCCATCTACGTATATAAGCGATAATTATACCGGTAAGGAGTAAAACTCCCCCGACGTTAGCCATAAGCTTATATGCTAGGTAAACTCCGTTTACGAGAAACCTTGAACTAATAAGCGGGATAGTTACATCTGCTTCCACAAATCTAAGTATGGTGGCTAAAAGCAGTAATATGGTACCAACGTATATTAGCAGATGAATTAGCCCCTCAAAGGGCTTCTTAACAACCCTTTGCTGGAGAATACCAACAACTATCATCCGCCAGAGCCTGGTCCCTAGCCTGTCAAAAACTATCTGTTGTCCTCCGAAGCTCCATCTCTTATAATACTGGTAGAGCGCTGCTATGATGGCCACGAAGGCTAAGACACTCATTATGTATACTAGGGGCTTAAGATCCTCCGTAAATAGGAAGTGCTCTATGCCGATTCCAGCCAATAATTCTCCCTCCCCCAAAGGTTTTTGCCTAAGGCTAATTGCAAAGGGATTCAACCAGCTGGTTGGCTAGTAATCGCTTTGTGACCAGATTCCTCTGAAAACTTTATTTGCAGATAAGGTTTAATTCGGGGGGAATGAGTTAGAGAAAAATGTGTTACTTTCCTTTGAACTTTGGCTTCCTCTTCTCAAAGAATGCAGTTACTCCTTCTACTACGTCCTCAGTGCTGAAGAGTAATCCGAAGAGGCTGCTCTCGAGTGCCATGCCACTCCATATATTGGTTTCCATGCCTATCTGTATAGCGTATTTTGCTGCAAAGAGTGCTAGCGGAGGCTTTTCAGCCAGCTTAAGCGCGAAGGTCCTAGCCTCTTGCTCTAGCTTCTCGGGCGGGACAACTCTATCCACAAGCCCCATCTTGTATGCCTCGGTAGCTGGAATCATGTCGCCCGTATATATTATTTCCTTGGCTCTCGACCTTCCTATAAGTCTTGGCATTCTCTGCGTTCCGCCAGCACCCGGTATGAATCCTAAGTTAATCTCGGGCTGTCCTAGCATAGCTGTCTCAGCTGCAATCCTGAAGTCAGCTGCCATTGCCATCTCCATTCCGCCACCAAGAGTGTATCCGTTAAGTGCTGCTATTACTGGCTTTGTATAGTACTCTATCTTGAACAAGACTTCTTGGAACTTTCTTGAGAATATTGCTGCCTTAATAGGCGTAATTCCCATAAAGCTTGAGATGTCTGCTCCAGAGCTAAATGCTCTTCCAGCCCCCGTCATTATTATAACTCTTATTTTTTCATTCTCTTCTAGCTCGTCAAGGGTCTCACTTACCTCCTTTAAGAGTTCCATGTTTATCGCATTAAGCTTGTCTGGCCTGTTGAGTACTATCCATGCTATTGGCGGCTCAAGTCGCACTATTATCGTCTTCTTCTTTATCTCCTCGACAGCAGCGTATTCGTAGAATCCTTTGCCTGTCTTTCTTCCCAGCTTCCCCTCCTCAACCATCTTGCGTAATAGCGGATCTGGCTCATACTCGTCCCATCCTGTCTTCTTCTTCAACTCCTCGAGGGCCTTTACTACTGTGTCGAGACCTAAGTCGTCAGCGTACTCGAATACGCCTTTAGGCCATCCGAGGCCAAGCTTTGTAGCCTTATTTATATCGTCTTTCGAAGCTATGTCTTCTCTTAGCAGGTATGCTGCTTCGTTTATCGCTGGAGCCAGTATATATATGGGATCGAGCTTCTCTCCAGCCTCCCTCGGGATCTTTGGCCTAACGTATTTGCCGGGCTCGGGGTACTCATAGAATCCCTTACCAGTTTTCATACCCCACTCCTTCTTCTCATACTTCTCCTTAAATAATGGGCATCCATGTATTTTGAACCCCCTAGCTGTCATGGCATCGAAGACTAGGTAGAAGACATCAATACCGCTATAGTCTGCAAGCTCGAAGGCCCCCATGGGGAAGCCTAGCTTATATTTTATGGCTGAATCTACGGCTATATGGTCGGCCTCTCCCCTTACAACCATCCAGCATGCCTCATTAAGTAGCCTGCCGAGGATCCTGTTAACTATGAAGCCTGGTACATCCTTCTTGACAATTACGGGTTGTTTGCCGAACCTCTTAGCGAGTTCATAAGTTATTTGTACAGTCTCGTCACTCGTCTTGTCACCCTTTATTATCTCCACGAGTGGCATTAAAGGTGGTGGGTTGAAGAAGTGCATTCCCACTACTTTATCAGGCCTATTTGTTGCTGCAGCTATCTCGCTTATCGGGAGACTACTAGTATTTGTTGCTAAGATTGTATGCGGGGGTGCCTTCTCGTCCATGAACTTAAATAGTTTTTGCTTCAGCTCTAGCTTCTCTGGTACAGCCTCGATAACGAAGTCTACCTCCCCTAATATCCTGGCAAATTCTTCTGTGTAGTTCCCCTTCTCATCGATGTCAACGATGGGCTTTATCCTGGCCATTACATTGTCTACGCTTTCTCTTAGCGCTCCTTTTTCACTGAGCTTGCTCAAACTCCATCTGATCTTGTTTAGTGCGTTATCCAGTATCTCTTTACTTATATCGGCCATATAGACCTCGTAACCAGACATTGCAGCTACTTCGGCTATGCCGTGTCCCATAGTGCCTGCTCCGACGACAAGAATCTTCTTAATATCCTCTACCTTGAGAGGCATAGTGCCACCATCATTTATTCTCGACTATCTAGGCTAGGTATGTACGGATTCGTCATTATAAAAAGCTAGGCCAGAGGGTATTAGACCTAGGGAATCGACTCTAGAATGACGGGATCTTTACTCCGAAGACGTCGCGTAGTAGCTGTCTAACTATAGTTATCCTCTGAATATCGTTAGTACCCTCATATATTGTTGTTATTAGTGCATCCCTAAGATACCTTTCTACACCAGTCTCTATATCCACGCCTACGCCGCCATGGACTTTTATAGCTAGGTTTGCCACCTTTTCCGCTACCTCGGTGGCGAACGTCTTTGCCAGACTAGCGGCTATTATAAACCTCCTATCCCCTCTATCAGCTAGTGTTGCAGCCCAGTATGTTAGCAGCCTTGCAGCTTCAAGAGCCATTAGCATATCAGCTATCTTATACTGAATTCCCTCGAAGGCTATTATGGGGACATTAAATGCTTGCCGTTGTAGCGCGTAGTTGATGGCCTTCTCGAAAGCCCCTTGTGCTATACCAACAGCTTGTGCGGCAATGCCTATCCTGGTATGATCGTATGTTGTAACCAATACCTTAAATCCTTCATCCACCTTGCCGACAACGTTTTCAGCAGGTACCTTCACATCTTCCAGTACTACCTCGTGTGGTCTCTCCCCCCGCAACCCCGTAACGTTAAACCTCTGGCCTATCTTGACACCAGGCCAATCCCTCTCGACAATGAATACTGTTATGCCCCACCATCTCTTCTTTTCTTGTGGGGGATTAGTCCTCGCCGATACTACAAAGTAGTCAGCTCTATCAGCTCCTGTGATAAAGATCTTTCTTGCGTTAATAACGTAGTGGTCGTTAACCTTCTTCGCAGTAGATTGTATGCCTGCTACATCGCTGCCAGCTACGGGCTCCGTATTGGCATGGGCTGCTAGCTTCTCCCCTCTAGCTACGGGGACCAAGTATTTCTTCTTCTGCTCCTCAGTGCCGAACAACATGAGGGGTACGGTGAAGAGGTGCTGTACTGCAATCGCTACCGAGAATGCTGGGCTAACCCGTGCTATTTCCTCGACCATTATCGCCTGCATGAGGTGACCTCCGCCTTGTCCACCATACTCCTCAGGTATCCCTATCCCGAAGAGGCCTAGCTTCTTAGCTTCTTCGAATAGCTCATCGGGTATATGGTCGCTCTTCTCTATATCCATTACTCGAGGCTCTATGTGTTGCTCCACGAACTGCCTAATAGATTTACGGAATAACTCGTGCTCATCAGTTAACTCTATCTTGAAGTCTTGGACGCTTGTGAACGGGAATACCATACCACGCTACACCTCTCGTTAAGCTAGTCTATAGGCGTTATATAAGTGAAGAGGTTGTGGGTCTTACAAGTCCTCTCGATAATTGTCGATGAAGGTTATTGTGGGGTATCCAGCTATAAGCTAGTAACCAGAGTGCAGCATAGAATGTACGTCTTCTTGCTAAGCTTTTAGGGTAGTTTCCAGCTGGACTATTAGCTGAATTAGCTGGAGAAACAGGTGTCCTTCTATGCTCAGCTGGTTAACATCTTCTATAGGGTCAAATCAGATACTTAGGGTTCACGAGGCTAGCAGGATAAGCATCTTAGTGACAACAATACTTTTCTGGTTTGGCTTGGCAGCAGCTGCTGCAGAGAACCCTGTACTCCATATGGCCTTCATCGTGGGAGGCATGCTTTCGGGGTTTGTGGCTGGCGTTGCATCATCATACATAGTTTCCGGGCTCAGAGGGAAAACTCATAGGATAATGGGCCTCACATACTATATTCTTATATTAGCTCCTATAATCGCTTCTCTTTCACCTCTACTAGCATTAGCTAAACTAGAGTACTGGCTGATATTTAATGCTATAAGCCTTGCACTACTAGTAGTACCCTCAGTGGTGACAGCTCAGCTAACTCAAGGTACTATTAGACTATCATTTGTAGGATTTACGATATCCCACGTAGCAGCATCTATTTATCTAATAGTGGGCTATGTTACTAAAGCCTATATAGTTATCGGTATTGCCCCATTCCTCCTAGGCTTCCTCATGGCCTACCCTATTCTAATGATATATTCTGTGACTATCAACGCTCTCCCTTCCACTTATGGCAAGAAACCCTTAACTCTTCTCTATTTCATTAGCATCCTGTTGACACTACTAGCGCTAATACTCCTTTCAACAGGTTATGTGAAGGTGTCTACCATAGTACTTGCAGCATCTTTTATAGCATATGCCTTCGCAGTAAGAATGGACAAGTTGGCTACCATTATCAAGGAGGTTAGCGGTCTTAAGAACCCCATAGCCCGTCGCTCTCACGCATACTTCATATATGGCCATGCCTTCGTAGTAGGCATCATAGGTGTTAGCTTAGTAGAGTCAATAATGTATTTAATAGGCTTGCTTAAGCTAGGCTGCATAATCCATATGGTGGCTATAGGGTTCATAGGGCTCCACATATCAATACATGCTCCGATGATGCTTCCAGTGATTCTAGGCATTGCCTCGGCTAGACGCTATAATTACCTAGCATTCGTCTTGCTTAGTACGGCGGCAGTATTATTTTGCCTTGCTAAGCCATTATCCATGGTATTAGTAGTTCTAGGAGTTATACTGACTATTATGGTGATGTGGCCTAAGCTTAGAGGCTGAGGAGGAAATAATATATTATTATTCATCATAATTAAAAAATTAAGGGTTGTAATATGTGGAAAAACCATTGCTTTAGGCGTATTCTTAGGCTTCTTCGGCTGGCACAATCTCGTAGGTTAAGTAGCCCTCAGGCTCACGCTTCACTATCTCTATCTTAACCTTCATGCCTACTCGTAGCTTCCTGGGATCGGTTTCTCTAACCCATGCTGTCACGTTAACCCCTTCCTTGAGTCTTGCTATGCCTACCGTATAGTCATTGTAGTGTGCGAAGCTCATGGGCTTAGTATATATGACGGTATAGGTTAGTAGCTCCCCCTCCTTGCTCAGCTCGATCCACTCCATATCACTCTTCCTACAGTATGGGCAATCCATTTGTGGTGGAAAGTATATCCTGCCACAATGTTTACATCTTGTTGCTAGCAACTTACCCTCCATAAGCCCTTCATAGAATTTCCTTATTCTCTCAACGCTGATGGTGTACTTTGCTCTAAGCTCACGCTGATCATACCAGAGTGCTACTCCAGTCTTCTGGTCTGGTATTATCGGTAGTCCGGTCGACTTCTTGGTACTCTCAACAAATTCCTCTACTTGCTTTATGAATTTCTCTATTTCCTCCCTCTGAGACAAGCATCACACCCCTTCTTGGTAACTAGGGTTGGAGAGAATAAATTGTTACGTAAGCGTAATGGCCTGTGCCTCCAACATTATGGGCTAGTGCCATTCCTTTGTTTATTGGTGCTTGCCTACCCTTCTCAGCTTCTTGCCTAAGCTGCTTAGATATTTCTGCAGCCATTCCTACACCTGTGGCTGCTATTGGATGTCCCTTAGCCTTTAAGCCGCCACTGAGATTCACCGGTATTAATCCTCCTATGTATGTTTGCTCTTCACGAACTAACTTGACCCCCTCACCCCGCTTCACGAAGCCCAGATCCTCATATGCTATGATCTCGGCTATGGTGAAGCAGTCATGTACTTCGGCTAGGTCAAAGTACTTTACAGGGTTCTCGGGGTCTATGCCAGCCCTCTTATAAGCCATCTTGGCTGCTTCAACAGCTGCTCTTAGGGACAGAAAGTTCTCTCTCTTGCTTAAATTAGAGGTATCGCTCCCATATCCTATTGCCTTTATCCAGATAGGTGTATCTGTAAACTTCTTTGCTAGATGCTCGGCGACTAATATGACGCTTGCTGAGCCGTCAGATATCGGAGAGCAGTCATATAGTTTTAAAGGCCATGCTATATACCTCGACTGCATACATGTCTCGACGGTTATCTTTCTAGGAAAGTGTGCCTTAGGGTTGAAGCTAGCATAGTAATGGTTCTTGACAGCTACTTTACAGAGATCCTCTTCCGTTGCACCATACTTAGCCATGTAGGCTGTAGCGTATAATGCATAGTAGCCTGGAAACGTGAGGCCGAAGTTCTGGAACTCCCAGAAATAATTCCCAGCTCTTCCTATCAATTCTACAACAGTAGGTGTTGGGGATTCATTCATTTTTTCAATGCCGGTAACCAGTACTATGTCGGCCTGCCCGCTAGCCACAATATCATGTCCGAGTTTTAGCGCAGCGCTTCCACTTGCACATGCAGCCTCTACCCTCACAGTACCCTTAGGAGTTATGCCTGCATACTCGTTGATTACAACAGCTGGCAGAGGCTCACTACTCCAAACACCAGTATTAGCATACACGGCATACTCTATGTCTTCAGGCCCCAGCCCAGCATCGTCTAGAGCTTGTTTTATACTTTCCCAGGCTAGTTCAGGTAGGTTGACATCATGTCTTACACCGAACTTAGAATGCCCAACACCTACTATAGCTACCCTCCTAGACATAGGGCTCATCCCGGAATGCTACTGCTTGAAAAATGCGATAGGCAAGTGTAATTAATGTTACGCTAACGATATGTAGTAAAGGAAACGTGGTTAGTCGAAAGGCCTCCTGCACTTCTTCGGCATTTACGACAACTGTAGGCGGCCTCAGATTACTCCTCTATATAAGCTTTTAAATACAACATAGCTGGCTAGCCTACTAATGGCTGATATCATGAGCCTAGAGGAGATAAAGTCGAAATTCCTAGAAATATTTGAGAAAGCCAAGCAGAAGAAGAGCGAGGAAATTTCATCGATAAATAGGGTATTTCAGTTTGTTCTTGAAGATGGTACAGAGTTTTATATTGAGATTAGTGGGGGGCAAGCTAAGATCGAGACCGGTAAACATCCTCAAGCTGTGGCTACGCTGAGTACTGATAGGGAGACTCTAGACAAGATTCTCAAGGGGGAGCTTGACGCCATGGCGGCGTTTATGAGAGGAAAGCTTAAGATCACAGGTAATGTTATTGAGACTGTTAAGCTTAGGCAGATCCTTGAGGCAGCAAAGGAGTAAAGTACGTCAAAGTTGAAGAAGCTAGCAATATATATTCTTTTATCTTAAACATTTTTCTTCTCTAGGTTTTTCTCATCCAAATCTATACCAGACCCCATAGCCTCCAGAAGGATAGTGCCATTCAACAGCCTCATAAGGGCATATTACTCTACAGGCACCGCATTCTAAACAACCTTCATAGATGAAGACTAGCTTACCATTCTCGTCGATCTGGAACAAGCCTGCAGGGCATGTTATTATGCAAGGCTTTGTCCTGCATTTTTCGCAGAGATCGGTCTTCACTATAATATGGGGCTTGTCATGAATATTGAATTTAGTCAGTGAAACTCTTTCTTCTATACTTAATGGCTTTTCCCATGCTTTCTCACCACTACTCATATTGCATCCCTCGCCCTCCATAAATCGCCTAAGAGTCTTACAAAACTTATTCCTAGCTCACGAAGCTTTTTCATGACGGCCGGATACATTCTTTCCGCCTCCTCGTTAGTAGTGTAGGCTGCTGAGAATGCAGTACATAAGATCTCCGGATAGGCTCTATATATCCTTTCGTTCTCAAGCAGTTTAGGCGTCTTTGCGAACTTCTTGAGGCTTCTCATCACTATGCTTTCCTCTAGCAAGCGCTTATAAATCGCTAGAGCGTGTTCATCTCTCCTTCCCTCCTCATGTGCTCTGGTGATAGCTTTTGCAGCTAGTCTAGCAGACTCCATAGCCATGTCAACACCTCTTATAGTAAAGCCAGTGTTAAGTATGAAGCCAGCAGCATCCCCTACAACCACATAACCTGGCCCATAAGGCTTTTCCAGTACGTCATAAATGCCAAGCTCTCTTGTTAAATGCGCGGAGTACTCGACTAAGACTCCATCCTTTAGCAAGGACTTTATCGCAGGATGTAGCCTTAGCTGCTCGATGAGGTCACGGGGTGGTGTTCTTGCCTCAGTTAAACTGCTAAGTCTTACAACAAGGCCTATTGTCACATAATCTCTCATCGTATAGAGGAAGGCTCCTCCAGCTACCTCGCGTAGAGGCCCACCAATGATAAGCCTTGCCACACCTTCCCATTCGTCTACGCCGAAAGCCTCGTTTATCCTCTTGCTACCTAATCTAATGACCTCCTTGATACCTAGTCCCACTTCTCTTGGCTTAGGTTTTCTACGGACTCCCATACGTTCTAATAACAGCGTGTTAACTCCTTCAGCTATGACTACATAATCTGCTTCTATCTTTTCGCCACCGGCTATAACGCCGCTTGCGACGCCATCCTCAAATATAATATCCTCGGCTAACGTCGATGTAAGCACCATAGCACCTTCCTCTTCAGCCTTCTCGGCAAGCCATGCGGTGAATTTTGATAAGAATGCTGTGAAGCTGTCATAGCTCTCCTCTGATACGGGGCTGAATAGCCTATAGTCGAGTGTTAAAGCCTTATTATCACCGCAAAGTATTGTTAGTTGCTCTCTTCTAACCCAGCGTTCTATTGGTGCCTCTTTCCTCCAGCCAGTAAAGTGTTTGTCGAGGACATATGAGTATATTCTTCCGCCGAAAACGTTCTTCGCGCCAGGTTCGGCCCCTCTTTCTATGACTAAGGTTTCAAACCCTGCGCGTGCGAGGAAATAGGCTGCTGTAAGGCCAGCTGGCCCTCCCCCTATAATTATCACGTCGAACTTCTCGCTAGACAAGGTCACGCAACCTAAAGTAGGTTAGAGGGGTCTGGAGAACCCTATTTGCCTCTTTCTTTGAGCTTATTTATCAGTACTGGCAATACCTTATAGAGATCCCCTACAATACCATAGTCTGCTTCCTCGAATATTGGTGCGTTTTCATCGTTATTGATGGCCACTATTATCTTGGCTCCCTTAACGCCAATCATGTGATATGCTTGTCCCGATATGCCTACAGCTATGTAGAGCTTAGGGCTTATTATGAGGCCCGATATGCCTATCCAGTTGTCGGCCCAGCCGTAGTCAGCTGCGAGAGGCCTTGTAACACTCCATGCGCCTTTGAGTATTTTTGCAAGCTCCTCTATCATCGAGAGATCCTCCTTCCTCTTAATACCCCTCCCAGCACCTACAACTATATCAGCTTTATCAGGTGTTATGCCCTCGGCTTTTCTGGGCTGGAAGCTTGTTTTGATAGCAGGCTTTTCAGCTTCTACCCTTACGGCCTCTCCAGGCTTCTCTAAGGGCTCTGCCTCCGGATACGCGCCAACACTCAGACATATTGTTACGGGAATCTTGGCGGCTACCTTGGCTATAGCATTGCCTCCGAAGGTTATCTTGTCGACTTCTACCGTATCTCCCGTAAAGCTTATCTTAACAGCGTCTGTGACAGGTACCGAGTTCATATATGACGAGAGGAGCCCGGTTAGCATTCTTCCCTTATTAGTACATGGGAGTAGCATTATCTCGGGTTTATCAGCATCTATAATCTTCCTTACGGTCTTGGCCACGGATAAGGGCTCAAAAACATCTATTATAGCGTAATATACTTTTGGATAGTATTTAGTTAGCTCGTCAGCTATGTCAGGATTCGTAGTAAAGGCTGCTATGTCTTCCCCTAGATTGCGTGCTGCTGAGGCTAGCTGTCTAGCCCAAGACAAGTCCTCGGCATACACAAGTATTCTCATCAAGGAGTTATATCACCCCTTCCTCCTCTAAAAACTTGATTAGCTTTTCAACAGCCTCCTCTACATTCTCTGTCGCATCTATTCTTATCCTCTTCCTCTTGACAATAAATCTTTTAATTTCCTTAACATTAATCCTCCTAGGCTCTAGGCCTAGCTCGTCGAGCGTTATTTCCTCGATAGGCATTCTTTTTGATCTTAGAATAGCCTTAATGGTAGGTATCCTTGGCTCGTTAGCTTCACTAGTGACGGTTATGACTACTGGTGGCCTAGCCTCCCACGTATAGACTCCATCCTCTAGCATACTAGTTGCCTTGACAACTCCCTCTCTGTCTATAGAGAGCTTGTCAACATTAGCTATTAGCTTGTAGTTTAGGAGCCCGGCCACGAGAGGTCCCACTACGGATGAATGTGTATCGCTAGCGCCAGAGCCGAGAAAAATATAATCATAAGGCCCTGTTTTTTCAGCGAATCTAGCTATGATCTTAGCTACTGTAATTGCATCGAGCAACTCGGCATCATCAACTCTCACAATGTAACCCTTGTCTATGCCCATAGCATATGCATCCCTAATTATCTTGTAATGCTCCTTCAGACTACCTATAGTCATAACACTTGTACTAGCTCCTAGCTTCTCTTTGACCCTAACGGCTTCCTCGACGGCACATTTATCGGCATCACCCATTACTCTAGGGCATGTATCAAGGATTGGTGTCCCGTTTCTCTCAAATTTTAGCTGGTTAACGTCGTATGTTAGTTTTATTGCTACAAGTGCCTTCAACATCTATCCCTCAGGACAAGCTATATCGTGTGTCAAGCTACTATCCTAAAAAGTAAAAGTGAAGTTGTAAGTAAAAAATATTCGTTAAGTGATGTAAGTGAGCCTTTTTTCTATCTTTAGCTCTCCTCTTCGCGAACCCATACGTTTCTCACAACATCCCTGCCTAGAATGTCTCTGGCTATGATATACCTCATTATATTCTGGGCGCCTTCGGCCCCTATGGTGTAGGAGAATGTGCCTAGCCAGCCACGGTATATGGGGCACTCCTTCGTATAGCCATAAGCCCCGAACCATTTAAGTACTTCCTCGTAGATCTTAGTTGCTACCTCTGGCCCCTTAAGCTTCGCCATAGCCACTATAACATTAAGGTCTTGTGGTTTAAACTTTGGACTCTTGGTGAGATAAGTATTGTCTACCATCCATGCAGCCTTATATACGAAGTACCTTGCGGCTTCAAGCTCTGTGTAGAGCTCAGCGAACTTAAAGCTTACGCCTTCGAAGCTTGCTATTGGCCTGCCCTGGAAGAGCTTTCTATTCCTAAGCCATTCCTTAGCTTGATCAAGCGCCCATCTAGCGCTTCCTACTGTAGCAGCAGCAACAAGTACCCTGGCTATGTTAAATCCTTGTAGCACTAGGTAGAAGCCTTGGTTGACCTCGCCTATTCTATACTTATCCTCAACCTCAAAGTCTTCGAGCACGAAGCCGCCTGTTGATATGCCGTGCCTACCTATCTCTTCATATATTGTTGGCTTCCACCCCGGCTTTACTTTTCCATTCCACTTGGGCAGCACGGCAAATGCTGTTATCCTCTTGTGACTCCACACGGGCTTCTCCGTCTTAGCTATTAAAAAGAAGCCTCCACCTTCAGGTAGCTCCTGTATTTCTCTTATACCACTGATATATGCCTTTTCTCCATTCAGAACCCATACATCACCCTTTCTCCTAGCCACAGTCTTTATTCCTGCGACATCGCTTCCGCCTTGTGGCTCAGTCGATGCTATACCGAAAAATGCATCCCCCTTAGCGACCTTGGGTATGATCTCCTGCTTTGCCTCCTCTTGGCCGAACAATGCTAAAGCAAGAGGCCAGCCATTATTGAGAAGCGTGTAAACGGCAACAGCCACGGCTGGATCGTGATAGGCTATCTCTTCGACAGCTATAGCAGCCATAACCATTGTCCCGCCCATACCACCATACTCCTCGGGTACGGGTATAGCAAAGAGTCCTTGCTCTCCAAGCTTCTTTATAAGGTCAAGTGGAATACGTCCTTTCTCGTCAATTTCGATCCAACGCGGCTCTATGTACCTCTTGGCGAATTCTTGTACGCTCTCACGAAACCTGATCTCGTCTTCAGAGAATTCGAAGTTAACCATTCACTTCCCCTCAGATGCTCCAAAGTTACTTAAGAGCCTTATGGAGGGAATAAAAGTGTTAAAGAAGGAGCTAGACTACTATTGGCCATGATCATAGTTTATCGATATGTAGAATTTTGAATTTTCTAGCCCCTAAAATAGCCATATAAAAGTATACTGGACACTGCGAAGCGAGAATTACATAATCCTTACCCTTATAGCGGGGTACCGATAGCCTTCCTAAAATAGCTGTCTCTGAGAGGAGAATACCATGGTCAGCAGTTCAGAGGTTAAGTCCTCTGAGGAAATATATAAGAAGTATATCGAGCCTAGAATATGGATGAAGAACTACGATAAAGATGTACCAAGAACGTTGGAGATTCCTCGGAAACCTCTCTTCAGTATACTCGATGAGACAGCGGAAAAGTTTCCAAAACGTACGGCTGTGATATTCTTTGGTAAGAAGATAAAATATGCTGACTTACGTAGAATGGTCGATATATTTGCTAGAGCGCTTTACGAGCGTTGGGGTGTATCCAAGGGTGATAAGGTCACCCTATTACTTCCTAACTCGCCACAATTCATTATAGCATATTACGGCGTCATAAAGACAGGTGCCACGGTCTCGCCAGCTAACCCATTATATACTCCAAGAGAACTCGAGTATCATATTAAGAAGAGTGAATCCAGGATAATAGTTGCCTTAAACCTCTTCCGGGATACCGTAGAAACTGTGGCAAAATCCACTAACATAGAAGCAGTGATATATACAGGTATAGAAGACTTCCTCCCCTTCATAGCAAGACTCGTATACAAGTTAAGAACAAAAATACCGCAGATAAAATACGATAATAAGACTAGGCTTAAGATGATAGACCTTCTAGCTCAGTACGAACCAAGCCCTCCCAAGGTATCCATAGATCCTGTAGAGGATGTCGCAGCACTAATGTTTACAGGAGGTACAACAGGCATACCAAAGGCGGCCATGTTGACTCACTATAACATAATAGCCAATGTGTACCAGATTGATGCGTGGTGGAAGCCGGGTCGTCGTGGAGAAGATACCCTTGTAGCGGTGCTACCCTGGTTCCACATATATGGTCAAACAGCTGTACTTCACCTTGGCATACTTAGGGCGGCTACCCTCTTAGTATATCCTAGGTTCGACCTAGAGAGAGTAATGAAAGATATCGAGAAGTATAAGGCCAACGTATTTCATGGTGTCCCAACAATATACTCCATGATAGTGAATCATCCGAAGGTTACAAAGTTTAACCTTAAAAGCCTAGAGGTGTGCATTAGTGGTGCAGCACCTCTACCAGTAGCTGTTGCCGAGAGATTCGAGAAGCTGACAGGAGCCAGGCTGCGTGAAGGATATGGTTTGACAGAAACTAGCCCGGTTACGCATGTTAACCCAATATATGGTAAGTATAAGCCGGGGAGCATAGGCCTCCCTATACCCGAGACACTCGCAGCCATAGCTGACCTCGAGAAACCCGAACTACTCCCGCCTGGGGAAATAGGGGAGCTAGTTATAAGCGGACCCCAAGTTATGAAAGGCTACTACAAGATGCCTGAGGAGAACGAGAAAGTCTTCTTTGAGTGCTGTGGTAGGAGATGGCTCCGTACAGGGGATGTAGCGCGCATGGACGAAGAAGGCTACTTCTACATAGTGGAAAGAGCTAAGGATATCATAAAGTACAAAGGGTACAGCGTCTTTCCTAGAGAGATAGAGGAGGTCCTCTATAAGCACGAGTGCGTGGCAGAGGCAGCGGTAATAGGTGTACCAGACCCAGTAGTAGGTGAGCTGATAAAGGCCTTTGTAGTCCTGAAGCCCGAATGCCGCGGCAAAGTAACCGATAAGGACATTATTGATTATGCTAGAAAGAATCTAGCACCCTATAAGGTGCCTAAAGAGATTGAGTTTAGGGAATCCTTACCGAAGAGTGCAGCAGGTAAAATACTTAGAAGAGTCCTACGTGAAGAAGAGCTTAAGAAGCGTGGCATAAGTTGAACCTCCTCCTCCTTGCCGGCTCAGCCCCATCTTTTTTATCTCGCGGCTAACCTCTTCCTAGCTTGAGCTCAGCCCCGGGAGAGACACGGCTTTCTCAGCTAAGCATTCAGAGTACTCCTTGAGGTGTATGTAGCTATGGCTTTAAATATAG
>JBEVCE010000100.1:0-5658 GCA_040514295.1 Pyrodictiaceae archaeon
GACCACTACTTAGGGATGAAGAGCCGATCCACCGGCTGAGGGCATTAAAACGGCACTAGCATGACATGATATTACATATCACTGACTATCAACATACTTCTCGAGTCTTTTTAAGTAGATCGGCTTCATCCCTCCGGCAGCCTACTTAGCGGGACCCCCGGGGGAGAGAGGAACAATGTATCCCGCCGCGATTGCCGCCGCTCATCGGTCAGCCAGGTATTATGTATTCCTTTACAACTTAGCCTGATTAAAATACATTAGAGACTAAGCTGAAGGATCCCGAGGAGGGCGTAGAGGGTTGACTATCTTCTGGGAGAGATGTAGCATATGTGGCAGATACTATCCTACTAAGACATGCTGGTTACACCCAGAGAGGAATATTTGCCCATACTGTTGCTTAACGTGCCCAGAATGGAACGAGTGCCCCAACCGTGTATGGTCCCCAAGAATTACTGTGACGAAAAAGGAAGCCATTGAAGAGAAGAAGGAGATGAGAGAAGAGGCGAAAGCCATACTTGAGGAGTTATTAAAGAAGCTCGAAGAGGGACGGTAAAATCCCCTTATACCCTTGGGGAAACCCAGTATATTAACAGTCCTCCTCCCGGCAGGTCAAAGCTTATTTTCATAGGTAATGCTTCTCCATATTCTAGGGAAACGGTATCAGCCGTGCTAGCCGCCTTTGTTGTGGCTTTTAGCAAGTCGATTGAATACTTTGACCTTATTGGGGCTTCGCCTCTTAATTCATAAAATATCAGAGCCTTATCAGCTTCTAATATATTAATATAGCTTTTCTGCTGGGTCTCAGTTCGGACCTCGACTCTGTCCTCATATGCTATAAACTCAGCCTCATCCCCAATAATCTTCACATCATTTATTATGTTCTTCAAGTCCTCGGCCATCATTTTAAAGGATACAGTCAAGCTAACTTGAGGTTCAGCAAGCTTCTCTACTATACCTTCACGTAGATTTATGTAAAAGGCTCTAGACACGCCAGTCTTCTTATCCTTGAAGATTAGTTTAAGCCTTCTCTCCTCCTCCTCTAATACTAGCTCGACTACATCGTTCCTTGTACCTCTCTTAGCTACGCGGTTGAGTTCATCACTAGGAACTATAAAGGTTACTTCATCACCTTCGACATCGTATTCGTCGAAGCTTGTCATAGGAAGCCTTAATATAATCATAGTGGTTTTGTCAGGGGTAAGTCTCCTAACCTCGAGAGCTTCTTGCGTAGCGATAAAGGGTATTTCATCCACTATCTTGGCTATAGTCTGCACTATGTATTTGAACTTTGTTGCCGCCGGATATACTGCCCTAAACAAGGAGCCCCCTATAATCGATTTTGGGGGAAAGGGTATATAGGTGTTCAGGGAAGAGGAGAGTATGCTATGGTTATCATCAGGGATCTTGACGAGTGGGTTAAGGGGTTTCTGGCTACCATAGCTAGGCCTAGAGGTGTAAAGGACTATATCTATTTAATACTATCAATTGTTCCTATGGGTTGTGTAGTAACATACAAAGCCCTAGGTCAGCTCACAGGCCGGCATCCAAGAAGTATAGCTAGGCTTATGAGGTATAACCAATATCCTATTCTCATACCCTGTCATAGAGTAGTCTCAGCTACTGGTATTGGAGGCTTTAGTCTAGGCGTGGAATTTAAGAAGAGGTTGCTTGAAATAGAGGAGGCTCTAGCAGATAAGAAGAGGCGGAGAAGAGGATCCTACTTTAACTGTATTATAAGGAGTGTGGACGAGTTTTGGAAAAGAATAGAATACAGCGATCCTTCATGAAGCTACTTACACCCTAGTATGTTAAGGCGATTCTTGTTGACCTTGTAAACCTTAAAGGAGGTTCGATCGTCAGCATACTTGGTTCCAGCTAAGCCGCATATCTTTTGAAGAGGGCAGCTTGCGCATGGACATCGCGTACCTATTTTAGCCTCTTCTATTACACCCATTACGACCAACATGTCTATATAACTCTTAGCCTTAGAACTATCCACCCCAAGAACGGTTCTAACAAGGTGTTCAGAGACGAATCCTAGCTTCCTCACTATATTAATAAGCTTACAGATATCACTATATTCTCCCATTAGCTACCAACCCTCTTTAACCCATTGGTCGCCTCAGACCACAGGGAATTAATCATAGTACTCATTTAGGTGTTGGCTCATCATTGGCTAAGCCTATATGAATATCATGAAGGGGAAATATTTAATTAGTGAAAGGGGTCAGCCTAAATTACTTCTCCAAGGAAATGATGACTACACACCCTTTTATGGACCTGGTGGGGCGGCAGGGATGAAAGGAGTGGCCAGGGCTGATGCATTAAAGGATCCTAGTAGGCCTCCCTCGCAGCCATCTCATACTCATATCCCTCCTCCTCATAAGTGTCATATGGCGTCTTCCAGCCCCCTGGGCATGCATCTGCAACGCGAATAGGCCTACTTAGCTTTGAGAGTAAGACCACTCGGCTTGATATCTGCTGCGAGAGGATGTTGTAACCTGTGAGCTCTGAGAGCTTTTTAGCGAATTCTAGTACTTCTTCGTGCCTGGGCATATCATCCTTACTTAGCCTCTGCCTTGACATGCCGATGTACATGTAGGCTTTCAGCTCGATGTATGTGGGCTGGCTTATCTCGACGAGCCTAGCCCACTCTCTTAGAGCCTTATCATGCATGTTAAAGCTCTTAACCAGGGTGAATCTTATGACCGTAGGTGATGAAAAGCTTGGGAGGATTTCAAGGGTTTTTAACGTGCTCTCCCATAGATTTGGGAGAAGAGGCTTATTGAATTCATTATAGCTTTTTTTATCCCAGGCTTCAATACTTACGTATAGCTGCGTAGGCTCCTCATCTAGCTCTGCTAGGATGTCGGGTCTTACTCCTCTTGTCACGAGAAATGTCGTAAACCCTCTCCTATGGTATTCCTTAATCAAGTCAGCTAGGTAAGGATAGAGTACGGGCTCGCCAGTAAGGCTTATAGCTACATGTCTCGGATTCATTGCCTCCTCAAACATTTTCTTGTCGACACGCGGATGCGCCTTATACCCGCTAATCACTTCTCTCTGAGCTTCAATACTCCCCTCAACAATAAGCTCTGGGTCATCCACCCAGGGCAGCTTTGTCTCATCCCACTTCATTGTATCGGTGGGTCTTAGCCTCCAGCAGTGGAGGCACGCATTCCAACACCATAGGGCTACAGGGCTCATTTGTATGCATCGATGGCTGGCTATTCCATAGAACTTGCATTTATAGCAGAATCTCCTCTGGGTTAGTGCTGCATGAGTCCAATGACACTTCTTAACGACGCTATGCCTGCCAACTATAACGTAGCCTTGTTTTACGAGCATGGCATAAAGAGATCGGTATGGCTCTGGAAAGCTACTAATTTTATACTTCCATTTCTTTCCACGTACAAGCTCTAGCTTCTCCGTCATACCTTTTATGTGCACCCTACTTCCTAAGCAGGGCTAAAGAGCCTTTAATAACACTATCGACGTGTATTCAGGAGCTAGTCTTAATTTTTCTCTTGGCTTTCTCGTTTAAGCTTTTTATGAGTTCGTATAGTCTACGGGGGTTGCGAGAGTAAAAGCGTAGTCTCCTACCCTTTGGTAGCTTTATTTCAACAAACCCTCTTCTCTCATCCACTAATAGTTCATGATCCTCTGGCAAAGGAAACTCGATAGTAAAGCCTCCAAAACCCATGCTCGTAATTCCTCGCTCCGTCACGACATACTTGCTCGGCAGGAGCGGTTGTTGCGTCATTTGGCTACTAAGGGTTCTCCAAGCCATTAATCTATTCAGTAAAAATATCGTCTCAAAGACTATTATCCAGTAGATGAAATAGCTCAGCTGCATGCTACCTAGAACTACATGCAGCCTTGATACAATAATATCCTTAAATAAATTATAGACCCAGAAAATTAGGAAGGCTATTGCTAGGCTCAACAAGCTCGTCACCATCATCCTTGTCTGAGCTCCTAGCTCTTCCATAAGCTTGTTATCCTTTAACGCGATCTCCATAGCCTTCTCTTCCTTAAATAGCACTCGTGCAGAAAGTACCTTATCCTTGCTCCCTTTTACCCCCTTCCTCTGAAGCATAGTGTTAAGACCTATCATGACTGCAAGATATATTACAAAGATCAGTATATAGTACTGTGGGATAAATGCCAATATAGCTGCAAAGAGTATTGAGGATAGCTGGCTAATAAGTAGCATCCGCATCATACTATACATGACCCTAGTCCTCCCCAAGAGTCCTAGGTTCTGTTAGAGTGATAGAAAAATAAACTCTTCTCCCCCATAAAGCTAGCATAGAAGGGCGGAAGCGAGGTAGAAGTACTTGGAAAGAGCATTAACAGGCTATTACACAGTCAGTATCGATCCAAGAGAGCTAGAGAGTATCATTGAGCTAGAGATTAGACGTATACGCCGAAAAATACATGAGGCCACGATCTCTAAGAAATTTGATGAACTAGGCGAGATAGCAATAAACATCCTGATAATAGACTTACTTGCTGAAGAGCAGGGGTTAACAGCAAAATATGCTGAGAAGATAATTGAGTTGAAAAAAGCCTTCCGAAACCTACTTGTAATACGCGAGACTAGCAGAATCGCCGTTAGAAAAAGAGGTGTTAAAAGGGTGCGGAGAGAATATGAATAAGCCTAGCTTAAGTATTACCTCTAATGAAATAGCCGACTACCTTCATAAAGCTTCAAAAAAGATCATGGAGGATCCATTAAGCAATATAGACGTTCTCTCAGATGTAGGAATAGTACTAACATCCATCGGGATAATTCGTGACTTCCCCTCACTAAAATTGTTAGGAGATTTATTCATGGACCTACCTGATAAGCTTCGCTCACTACTCTCTCTCAAGTATAGCTTAGTAGGTACTCTTGGAGATATACAAAGCATGGTATCAAAAATAGTTGATGAATCACTCACAGTAATTACTAAGGTCTTAAACGAGCTAGAGGACATGTTTAGACGTAATGAAGTAGCAAGCGACCTGCTCTTAGGAGCCCTAGGCTCCATATACGAGCTAGCCACCGTAAAGCTGCCTTCAATATCAACTGTTACTACTGTAGAAGAGGAAGAGTAGGAGATGGAGCCGCCGCCGGGATTTGAACCCGGGACCCCCGGCTTTCTCGGCTATGACCCCCGCGTTTAGTAGCCTCTCTTGAAGCTTACGAGGCCGGTGCTCTACCAGCTGAGCTACGGCGGCACATCTCTACCTCAATTATAAATTGAAGTACTATGACTAGAGGGGATAATAAATAATTTTTAGTGGCTCGGCTACCCCAGGGCTACGTCACCCCCTTCTAGGTCAATAAGGCATGACTTTCCTCATAGCC
Organism: Pyrodictiaceae archaeon; assembly: GCA_040514295.1. Classification (GTDB taxonomy): domain Archaea; phylum Thermoproteota; class Thermoprotei_A; order Sulfolobales; family Pyrodictiaceae; genus JBEVCE01. The sequence continues at coordinate 5,357 of JBEVCE010000100.1, forward strand.
GATGTAATATAGGGGTCACTCCTGTATTCAGCTGGGTCGGGCTTAGGGCATGGTCATAGCCCCTTGGCCTGCGTGTATCATCATCAAAGATGATGCATGTATTTCATGAACTAGTTTTAGCACCAAGACATTATATTTCTAACTGCCTATAGAGTTTACCCCCGGCTGGGGACGGAAGTATGCAGGGACACCCTTGGATTCCTTCTTCCAATGAGCATGATAGGAGGATTATGCTCGAAAGAATAGGAGTAAAGGATCCTATGGAGCTTTATCGCGATGTTCCAGCCACGATTATTCTTAAG
>JBEVCE010000101.1:0-19615 GCA_040514295.1 Pyrodictiaceae archaeon
TAAGCATGGTAAGTGAATAGATGATGCTAACCATACTTATAGTGTTATCCAAGGGTAGCACCGCATAGCCCTTATCCTGTGACCTCTTTACACTTCTAAGCTAACTTCTAAGCTAAGTTCTTAAAGTATTTCGATAACACATATCTAATAGTTTATATTATGAGATTTAGAGAACTCCTAGGGGTATGGTTTTGAGCAATATCAGTGAGCTAAGGACAAGGATAGCATTAGCTATTAAGAAGTTTGGTGCGTTTGTGTTCCAACGTGATATCGACGATATCAGCCTAGTCAATAGGGTAGTTGGAAGTATTGGGGCTACTGGACTTCTCGAGTTAGTTAGTATAGATAATAATATATTCGTTCTCAAAATTAATGACAGAGGGTGCAGGGTTGAGTGTAAGTACAGGGTATGTAAGGAGGTAGCTGGAGATGAATGCCTCGAGAGATGCTTAGAGGAGTGTAGAAGAAGACTAAGAAATAGAGTAATTGATCTCTTAGCCAGCTCTTAGTGTTTGAAAGCTATGGTGACAATAGGTATGAATAGGGAGCCTATCTAATGATTATTAATTAAGCGAGCAAGTTATATGGGAAGCGTTTTGAGGAAAATGAGGTAAGGCTCTAAGGTAGTCGGTCCCGACATAGTAATTTTCTGGCTTAAGATTGGATAGGAAGAACATTAGCTCTTTTAGCCGCTTAGCAAGGCAATTATACAGCCTAGAATTAAGGTGCTAGTGCTTCTATCTTCTCCTAGGACTCCTAGAGAGCATCTATTTGAGGCAAAAGTATTGCATTTATAAATTAGTTAATAAGATAGCCAAAGATAGAGAAAAATATATTAGTTAATCCCTTAATATTTTTTGCAAGGGAAGCAAGTGTCCCTGTAGCCTAGGGGGTTTACTGATAGTGGCAGAAGAGTTACGCGTAAGGTTGCCTAGTGGTAGAGAGAGGCCTCCCTATCTGATGTATTTAAGTTCTGTTACGATCTATCAGATACCGATACGCAGATACTTATAGAGCTCATTAAGGGAGGTGTCTATAGTGTTGAGGAGCTCGCTGAGAAGCTAAGGCTTAGTAAAGCTACGGCTAACCGATCTCTTAATAAGCTAGTTGAGCTAGGCCTTGTGGCTAGGAGAAGAGAGAAGAGACAGGGTGTTGGTAGGCCTAGGTACAAGTATTACATCGATAATCCTAAGTCGATAATAGAAAGGATTAAGCTCGACTTGAAAGAATGTTCGTCACGGTACTCGGAGAAGCTTGACGAGCTCTTTTCGATAATTATTAAAAGCAAAAGTAAATAAAGTAATGTTTGGTTATAAAGTTATTTTTTCAATTTCTTCTAGTATATCTTCTAACTCAGCGGCTTTAAACATACTTGTCATATCCTTTACCCTTCTCCTAGAATTAGTAAGGAATTGTATGTAATACATAATGGCCTCTCTTATGAATTCGCTTCGAGAACTATATCCATACTCTCTCCATATCCTATCCAGCAAGTTAACAAGCTCGGCTTCCAGCTTTACACTTATAACTCTCTTTGGCGGCACTATTATTATGTCGAAAGTCTCTCCCTCCCTCTTCCCTCCTTCAGCAGTATCATCTAATAGCAAAACAGCTTCACCCTCGAAGCTCTCTAAAAATATTCCTTTTTAAGCGTTGAACCCTGGCAGCTGGCTAGGTAGAGGAGCAAAGACCTCTAAGCTAGTATCCGAGCTTAGAGGGTATTAAGTGGTGATGTATCTTCTTTCCTTCATGTTATGGTTGGTTCTAGGATAGCTTGATAAAAGTTTTAACCAGGATGATGCTAAGTAATACCTTTCCAAAACATATTATGTTGTTATATATATTATACTAGTGGTCGGAATGTAATGGCGTGAAGGGTGGCCTGCCTATGGAGAAGCTGAAGGGTAATGAGCCTTCAAGAGTAGTAGAGTATGTGACTAAATGCCCAGCCTGCGGCAAGGCTACGTTTAAGGTAAATGAATACCTCTATGACGTACCCTTGCTAGGTAAAATAATCTTAACAGTAGGCAGATGTGATGCCTGCGGATATAAGTTCAATGATGTTAAGCTAGCTGAGCCTAGAGGGCCTCGGAGGTTAATTTATAAGGTAGAGTCACCAAGAGACGTTAATACTATTATCTTAAAGAGTGCATCAGCTAGAGTAGTGATACCAGAGTTAGGCTTAGAAATGTCTCCAGGCCCTGCCTCAGAAGGCTTCATCTCAACTATTGAGGGGGTCTTGAGGCGATTTATGGATATTCTCGACTTCTTATGTAGCCAGGAAAATATTAAGAGAGATACTTGCTGGAATGCAAAGAGAGCCCTGGAAGAGGCCATTGAGGGTAGAAGGAAATTTACGCTAGTCATAGAGGATCCTGAGGGTGCTAGCAAAATTCTCTCCGACAGTGTTGTAGAGGAGCCGCTTAAACCATCTACTCTATCTTGACTTTTATGCCGCTCTCTTCCTCCTTAGGCTTCTCCTTTTCAATAGTAATTTCTAGTACGCCGTTATTGAACTTTGCCTTTGCAGTCTCCGGCTTCACGTCAGCAGGCAGTTCTATCTCCTTGTAATACTTCCTGTTCGTGTCAGTGGCCTTGAGGACTAGGGTTCTATCTCTTATTCTCAAGTCTATCTTGTTCTTATCAACGCCAGGCAGCTCTGCTACGATCACGACCTTATCATCTTCCTCGAAGACGTCCACAAGGGGCTCTCTCTCCTCTGTTATGATAGGTCTCCCTCTTTGTCTTCTCACGTTTCCAAACTCCTCTACGATAGGCTTACCATCCGGTCCAATAGTTATCCTTACTCCATATACTAATGGCTTCTCAGGCCCAATACCCGTCATGGACATCATCTGCTTCTCTAAGTTTTCGAAGAGATACTCAAACTCTCTAAGTATATCATCGAACATTTCGTCGAAGAGTCTTCTCCTCCTCCAGAACGACACGTTCTGTCACCACCTAGCTAGTATCAGGGCTAACCCTTAATATTGTGTACCACCGTAGATTATCCTAAGCCGCTATTTATTTAGGCTCGTAATGTTGTGGTGCTACAATGTGAGAAGAGGTCTTGGCCTAGGGATATAGGATGAGCGAGGAAAGATTCGATGTCATTATTGCTGGTCTTGGACCTGCTGGGACGGTTGCACTCTACCATTTAGCGCGGTTAGGCTTTAAGGTTGTAGGCTTTGACCAAAGAAGCTTTAATGACTTATGGGGTAAGCCTTGTGGTGACGCTATAGGCGCTCATCACTTTGATGCAGCTAAAGTACCTCTCCCTAGTAGTGTTATAAGGAATAACGTGAAGGGTATAGATATATTCTCGCCGGGCGAGAAGGTTAGGTACAGAGTTTTGGGGGAAGGCTATATAATTGATAGGCGTAGGCTTGGCCAAGAACTCGTAAAGTATGCTATAGATAAGGGTGCAACGGTACTGTTTTCAGCAAAAGTGCTAGCCCCAATAATAGAGAATGGGAGGGTGGTTGGCGTCGAGGTACTGGTAGGTGATTCTCGTAAACGATACTATTCAAAAGTAGTTATTGAGGCTACGGGGTTCCCCAGGGCGCTCAAGTCTAAGCTTCCACGGAACTGGCATGTAGCAGAACCCATTAGGCCCGAAGATACCAACATAGCCTATAGGAAGATAATAGAGTATGTGGATTACGAAGTAGAAGAGCCCGAGATAATAAGGATATACTTGGATCAGTCTGTAGCTCCAGGAGGCTACTGGTGGTTTTTCCCTGAATCGTCGAGAAGAGTTAACACAGGTCTTGGTGTTCAAGGAGGTAAGGGTTATGGTAACCCAATGAGTATTTTTGAGAAAAAGCTCACTAGACATAGATTGTTTAAGATGGAATATAAGGTTCTTGAAGCAGCAGGCGCACCAGTACCTACCCGCAGGCCAGCTAATACGCTAGTAGGGCCAGGCATACTAGTGCTAGGTGATGCAGGCTATACAGTCAACCCCCTCCATGGCGGTGGCATGGGCTATGCATTCTATTCTGGCTTTGCAGCAGCACAAGCATTTGAGGAAGCCTACAACAGAGGCGACTTCAGCGAGAAGGGTTTATGGAGACTTAACACACTCTACATGAAAGGCATTGGTGCTAAGCAGGCAGCATTAGACGTCTTTCGAAGATTCCTTCAGCGGCTAGATAATAGTGAGATAGCTTATGGTATGGAGAAGAGGCTCATCCCCGAGGTAGACGTCTACGAGGTTAGTAGTACAGGAGAACTGAAAGTGAGTGTAATAGAGAAGGCCTTGATAATGTTAAGAGGTTTACGTAGGCCCTCGCTATTGTTCAAGCTTAAGCTTGTAGCAGACTACATGTCTAAGGCTAGAGCACTCTATAAGTCCTACCCAGAGAGCCCAGAAGGGCTTACAACATGGATACGTAAGGTAGATAACTTATTTAGAGAGTTTGAGGCTAGGCTCGTAGGGTGACATAAATGTCGCTTCAATGGGAGCCACAGTGGGAGGAGATCCTAGTTGAGGCTTATGGCATTAGACTTAGGGTTTACCGTGACAAGATTACCAAGTTATACGCTTGCCCAGTATGTGGTATAACTGGTTCCACAACATACTTCTTTAACATTGAGGATCTCATAGAACATATCATAGCACACTCAGAGGGCCATATGAAAGCAAGAGTAAGGGTTAAAGCCCATCATGGAGAGCATCAAGAGCCCTGGCTTGAGGAGTAGCTTCCTTGCCAGGTACTTTGCACGTATACTCTAATATTACAATAGACTTGGTAAGAGGGGTTCAGCGTCCCGGAGGCCCAGGTTACTATGTAGCTAAGGCTATAAGGTGTCTAAATCTTCCACTAAACCCCATAGTATTCAGTTGCCTTCCTAAGGCAAGTAATATACTACCTGTTACCAGTGATCTGGCTTTTACTATTGAGGGCTGCTCTAACGGTTCCGAACCCACCATCTTCAGCATAGAGGTTAAAGGGGCAAGGAGGAGCCTTAACCTAGTAAAGTATTGTGGAGCTTGTGACCGCCTCTCGTCAGCTGACATCGCCATAGTATCACCTGTGTATTGGGAGATACCATCCCATGTATTAGCTAGGATCCCTCCAAACTATAAGCTGACCATATTGGATGTTCAAGGATATGTAAGGCTGGGTACGAGACCCGTACAGAATACATGCATGTTGTTAAAGAGCTACCTGGACTTATTACTGGCATGGAAAGAGTCTGGAAGAACCTTAGTTAAGGCTAGTATAGAGGATCTAGGTTCAGCATGTGCGTATGAAATGCTTAGGAGGGGACTTATTGATGTAATCACCTTAGGCCAAAAGGGCCTAATAGCAAGGACTAGTGGAGGAGAAGTCTATTATGTTGAACAAAAAAGAATATCAAGTAATAGTATTGGTGCTGGCGATATATTATCAGCAGTGCTTGCCTTCTCCCTTTACAAGGGTTATGGGCTCCTAGAATCCTCCTTGATAGCTGTAGCATCCTCCTATCATGTCTTAGAGGAGGAGTGCATGGAGTTTAATAAAGTAGTCTTAGACGCCCTACAAGGCAAAACGGTGTCATGGCAGTACATAGATGAATCTACGCTACTATACCTCCTCTACAGCAGCATCTAGGAACCTCCCTGAGTTCGAAAACGGTACTCTAACCCTGTTATCAGCTTCGCCTGCCTCATATAGGAGTGCTAGTGCAGCGTCAACTATCTCGTCAGAGGAGGGTAGCTTACCCGTGTTTAGTTTGTAGCCGTTTATGACTAATGCTGGCAACTCGTCCATAAGGGGATCAGCTACTGATGTTATATTCCATGCTATAGTCACTGGCACGACTATAGCTATGTAGCCATAGTCTCTTGAAAGTATACTAGCAGCCTTACGTGCTTCATTAATTAGTCTCTCGCTATCCTCGTCGAATCCTACATAAACGGTTATCTCTATATCTACTTTATCTCGGCCAACCTCAACCTCGCTTGCATCTACGTTTGCTTCAAAGCCTACTTCGTGAGCAGGATAGGGTATAGCTACTGGGACTGACACCCGGTGACCCCCAGCCGTAAGTATTCAAGTAGCGAGTTCATTTAAGGGGGTTAAGACAGAGTTACATCGTGAAAGTTTTTAGGAGGATAGAGTAGCTTAATGCTAAGCAGTTATTAAGCTACCATATATTGTTGTTAATACTTCGCTTAGTAATACCATCCGGTGGTCTATAGGCTGCTATGGAAGGTAAGCTTTCGCTTCTCCATAACATCATTAGATGAGAACTATCCTATTATATTCTTTAAGTAATCTTTTAATATGTTCGGACACTTCGTCATCTGTGGTGAGGCATGATATTTCGTGGTGTTTTGCTAGGCATATTTTGCCGCTTTTTTTATCAATGAATATGCTTTCGCCTTTGGCTACTCCTATGAAGTGTATTGTAGTAGCTTTGCCTTGTCTTAGGGTGTTAAGTAGCTCCTCTGGGCGTATGTTATTTGCCGTCATGATCTTAGGCATGGAGGGCCTTCCCCAAGGTATTTATGAGGGTTGTAGGGGTAGCTTTATTTTTCCTTGTGCCCCTGCACTGCTATCGGAGATACCTCTTGTCCCTAGACATTAATTATGTTCTTTCCAAGCTCCCTGATGAGGTAGCTAGTGTTATCCGGCTCACAGCTAGCCATAACAGGTGGCGTAGGTTCGAGACGATAAACCTCATAGCAAGCGAGAACGTTATGAGCCCTCTCGCTGAGCTAGTCTATGTTAATGATATGATGCATAGGTATGCTGAAGGTAAGCCACGTAAGAGATATTATCAAGGCACAAAGTTTGTTGACGACGTTGAACTCATAGCCATGGATGTTATGGGCCTCCTGCTTGGTGGCGCTAAGGTCGATGTAAGGCCTATTAGCGGTACAATCGCGAATGCCACGGTGTTCAAAGTATTGGGGGGATGTGGAGCTAAGGCCGTTATAGCCCCTGTTCAAGCAGGTGCACATGTAAGTCACACTAAGTTTGGAATACTAGGGGGTCTCGGAATAGAGCATATTGAGCTACCATATGATCCTGAAAGATTAAATGTTGATGTGGATAAGGCTGTTAGAGTTATAGAGGAGGTTAAGCCAGCCTTTGCAGTGTTGGGCGGAAGCGTATACCTATTCCCACACCCAGTAAAGGAGATAGCCGAAGCAATACACTCCGTTAACGGTAAATTAGTCTATGATGCAGCCCACGTGTTAGGCTTAATAATTGGTAAGCGCTGGCATAACCCCCTAGATCTTGGAGCCGATGTACTTACAGCATCAACTCATAAAACGTTCCCTGGCCCTCAAGGAGGTATTATAGCTACTCGTGATGAGGCTTTATTTAAAGAGATAGGCCGTACGGTCTTCCCCGTCTTTGTCAGTAATCATCATTTGCATCGACTTCCAGCAATGGTTATAACGGCTTATGAGATGAAGTATTTTGGTGAGGCTTATGCAGACCAGATCGTACGTAACGCCAAGAAGCTAGCTGAAGAACTAGCATCAAGAGGCTTCAAGGTTCTTGGTGAACACCTAGGCTATACTAAGAGCCATCAAGTACTCGTAGACGTGAGAAGCCTTGGAGGAGGCGCAAAGGCTGCTACTCTTCTCGAGGAGGCTAATATTATCGTCAATAAGAATCTACTACCCTATGACCCTCCAGACGCTATAAAGAATCCAAGCGGCTTAAGGCTAGGGGTGCAGGAAATGACCAGGTTCGGCATGAAGGAGGATAATATGAGAGATATAGCCGAGTTTATGGAGAGAGTGCTAATTAAAAGAGAGGATCCAAACAAGGTAAAGAAGGACGTTATCGTATATCGGCGCGAGTATCTCGATGTAAAATATACCTTTGAGGTACCAATAGCCCCTCTTGAAAAAATATATTTAATTCAATAATTTAGATGTTATTGAGAACAGTCTATGAGGCTTCTCTAGGAACGCTAATCAGCTAGCTAAGTCATGTAGCGGCTACCTAGAACTATAGTGCTGTGTAAGGAGTAGGGTAAAGTGCCCGCCTTCATCCACCCTCAGAGAGAGGGCGTCTGGGAGCCGGCGCGCCATCGAGAAAATATTATTCTCCCCCCTCTTTAACCCTATGGTGGGCGTTATGCATAGGCCAAAGGTATGGATCATAAACATTGGCACCGAGCTGACTATAGGAAGGATAGTAAATACCAATGGGTCATGGCTTGCGCGAGAGCTTACCTTAAGAGGGGGCGATGTGAGGAGAATAGTTGTAGTACCCGACGAGGAGGAAGAAGTGACAAAGGTGATCCAGGAAGCAGTTAAATCAGCGCAAATAATTATAACCACTGGTGGGTTAGGCCCAACATTCGATGATAGAACACTAGAGTTTATAGCTAAAGCTCTCGGTAGACGGCTTGTAGAGAACAATGAAGCTCTCCAGATGGTTCTAGAGAAATACTCACGGCTGAATCTCCCCTTAACTGAGGAGCGACGGAAGATGGCCCTCTTACCTGAGGGGGGAAGACCTATACCAAACCCTGTTGGAACAGCTCCTGGCCTCCATCTTGTCCTGGATGGCGGCATCCACATATTCGCTCTACCCGGGGTCCCTTCGGAGATGGAGGCGATGTTTACTAGCTATGTTGTTAGAGCGTTAGAGAATGTTCTTCCAAGACTATGCGTTGTAGAAGAATCAATGGAGATCCATGGAGTGCCGGAATCAGAGCTTGCTCCCTTAATCAAGCAAGTAGCTAAAAAGTACAGTGACGTCTACTTGAAATCTCATCCTGCTGGAGAAGAGCTTTCAAAGCCTATAATAACAGTGAAGGCCATGGCTTCAGCAGATAGTTGTGATAAGGCCAGGGAGCGGGCTAGGGCAGCTATAGCTGATCTTAATAATCTCCTACAAGGCAAGGATGTGAAACGAGTTGCTTAGAGATAGTATCTTGTTCAAGGCCTTTCTAAAGTATAATATGCTGTTAATACCATTATTTGTCTCAGCCATAGTCCTAATACTAGCCTCTAACGGTAAGGGGCCCCTCCTAATGATAGGTGTCATCTTGGCTGTATTGTCGCCATACATAGCCTATTTACTTTTTCTTAGGCTTATTAGAAGAAATAGTAGACTATTACAATAGCTCTAAACCATGGTTAAAAGTTGCCACATTTCTTCTAGGTCCACCAGAAAGCCTTATTTTCACGTACTAGTTCAACACGTGTTAATGGGGCGTGCCTATGCCTAGTCAGGTAGATAAGGAGACTATAAGGAGGAAAGTGATTGAAGCCCTAAAAAAAGTGTATGATCCCGAGATACCAGTTGATGTGTGGAATTTAGGCTTAGTCTACGGTATTGACGTTGATGATGAAGGTAAGGTGAAAATAATAATGACTTTAACTGCTCCTGGCTGCCCTGTGACCGGCATAGTAGTTATGCAGGCTGAAGAAGCTGTTAAAGAATATGTACCAGAGGCTAAAGACGTGGAGGTAGAGGTAACGTTTGACCCGCCTTGGGATCCCCGCAGGGTGACCCCAGAGGGTCGTAGACTATTGAAGGAGATCTTCGGCTACGATGTTGTAGAGGAGTGGATTAAACGTATGGAGGAGGCAGAGCAACAGGCTTAGAGCAGAGGAACTTCTCCTCCGAGAAGAGTGTTCAGGCCTTCAGAGAGGAACCAATATAGCCTAATTCTGCTTCTACCTATCTCACTCTAGGCCTAGGAGGATCTTAGGCTTCACCAGACTTAATATACTAGCCTCACTACTAGGATCCTCCTTAAAGGTGAAGGAGAAGAGTATAGGGGGTTGCAATGCCGACCTGGTCTATCTTAAGGTTATTGAGAGAGAATCCAGAAGCTCTGAAGGCTAGTATTAGGAGACGATGCATGGACGACTCTATCGTTGATAAGGCCTTGGAAATCGATAAAGCATGGAGAGCTAAGCAGAGAACAGTTGACGAAATCAGGCATAAACATAATGTTCTCTCAAAACAAATAGCTAAGGTAAAGGATCCAAGAGAACGTGAGAAGCTTATAGCTGAAGTCAAGAAGCTTGCTAAGTTGCGTGAGCAGCTTGATAGAGAGTTAAAGGAGCTTGAGAGGAAGAGGCTCGAAATTCTTTGGAGCCTGCCAAATATAGTATTCGATGATGTGCCTGAAGGATGTGATGAAAGCTTTAATAAGCCAATTAGATTCTGGGGTAGACCTAGAGTCTATGTAGGAGACTTAGAAAAGTTTCTTGCAGAAACCGAAAGATACGGGTTCAAGGTAGACTATGAGGTTATAGATTGGAAGCCAGTAGGCCATGCGGATATGCTGGAAAAGGTTCTAGGTAAAGGGGATACGTTAAAAGCTAGCGAGGTCGCTGGCTCAAGATTTTATTACTTATTTGATGACTTAGTTTGGCTAGATATAGCGTTACTCTTGTACGCTATAGATAAGCTTACTCAGAAGGGCTATAAGCTTGTACTCCCACCATACATGCTAAGAGGCAGGATAATGCATGGGGTTATTGATTTAGAGGCTTTTAAGGACGCTATCTACAAGATTGAGAACGAGGATCTATACCTAATAGCTACAGCTGAACACTCCTTAGCAGCACTCTATGCCAATGAAGAGATACCAGAGGAGGAGCTTCCCATAAAACTCGTGGGTGTAAGCCCGTGTTTCAGGAAAGAGGCTGGTGCGGGCAATAGGGATCTCAAGGGGATCTTCAGAGTCCACCAGTTCCACAAAGTAGAGCAGTACGTGTTCTCTCTGCCAGAGGATAGTGCTAAGATACATGAAGAGCTAATAGCTAATGCCGAGGAGTTATTCCAAGGACTAGGCCTTCCATACCGCGTTGTCAATATAGCAGCAGGAGACTTAGGTGCGCCGGCTGCAAAGAAGTATGATCTTGAAGTCTGGATGCCTGCACAAGCACGCTATCGTGAGATGGTAAGCGCAAGCAATACCACGGACTGGCAGAGCTATAGGCTCAACATAAAACTTGTGAGAAGGAAGGGTATGGTTAAAGAGTATGTGCACACATTAAATTCTACAGCGATAGCGTCAACTAGGACTATAACAGCTATACTAGAAAACTTCCAAGAACCTGATGGTGTGGTTATTATCCCCAAGGTGTTAAGAAGGTATCTTGAGGTGTTTCCTAAAGCGCCGCATGACGCTATATATCCTGCTAGAAAGAGGATGAGTTAATGGTGTAAAGGCTTGGCCCGTATAAGGAAAGACGAGGTACTTAATTTTATTGAGCGTAGAATAGAGAATGCGAATCAATGGATACGTGCCGCTTTTTATAGTGATCCCGATGTGGTTGCAATCCTTGATAAGCTCTACGAGAGATGGTATAAGAGTAGCCAGGAGGGCGAACCCATAGATTACGCTAATGATGAAGAGCTAAGAATGCTTTTCGATGCGGCAAAACGCTATGCGAGAATGTCGCCATACGAGGCTTACGCTCTTGTCTCAAGGAGAATGGAGGAAAGAGAATAGTTCAAGCCTCTAGACATTCGACTTAAGAGGCTTAAGACAGAGGCTTCGCCTATGAGGGATCATAGTACATGTTATTTGAGAGGTTAGTGCCCCCAAACGTATGGATGAAGATTAGACCGGATGCCGTAACAATCTGGAGTGACGAGGAAGTTAAAAGGAGGCTTAACTGGTACTATAGGGTAATGATTAATGAGGCGCCAGCAAAGTTCATCATAGCTAGACATGTGGAATCGCCTGAGAAGCCAGATAAACTCGATCTGGAATCCCTTTGGAATCTTCATAGGGAATTATCTAGACAGCATAGAAGCTTATGGCTTTCTGCTCTAAGGGGAAACCTAACCTTAAATGAGCTTGTGAGAGAGAAGGAGCCTAGTGTAAGCTACCTAGATGTTAAAATTGAAATAGCCTATAGGATTATAAAGAGATGTATTTTCTGTGAGCATAGATGCGGCATAGATAGAACGAGGAGCATCGGGGCTTGTAGGCTTGACGATAAGACCTATGTTCATAGTTGGTTCCATCATCTCGGAGAGGAGGCACCGTTAGTGCCGAGCGGTACTATATTCTATGGTGGCTGTAACTTTAGATGCGTCTACTGCCAGAACCACGACATCAGCCAAGAACTTCCTAGAGAAGGTGTTGTTGTCACACCACGACAGCTAGCACTTATGCAGAAAGAACTGAGAGAGTATGGTGCACGTAATATAAACCATGTGGGAGGCGAGCCCACGCCTAATATTCATACAATACTCCATTCATTCAAGTACTTAGATGTGAACGTACCCCAGCTATGGAATAGTAACATGTACCTTACAGTAGAGGCCATGTCTCTTATCGCTGATGTAATAGATATTTGGCTGCCAGACTTTAAGTACGGTAACAATAAATGCTCTAGAAGGTTATCGGCTATACCCAACTATTTTGAAATAGTGACTCGGAATCTTAGGATAGCAGCCTCAAATGGTGATATGATAATAAGGCATCTTGTACTGCCAGGTCATCTCGAGTGTTGTACAAAGCCTATACTACGCTGGATAGCCGAGAACCTTCCGAAGGATAGAATACTAGTCAATATAATGGATCAGTATAGGCCAGAATACATGATACTAAAGTATCCGAAACGATGGCCCGAGCTTACTCGGAGACTATATGTTGAAGAGATTAGAGAAGCTTATGAGTATGCTAGAAAGCTGGGAATACTCTTCGAGCCTGTAAGCTAGAAGGTGCTCGGGGCTTTCTTTAAAATGACAGCGTATTCTAAGGTAATAATTCTCGACGGTTATACAGATGAGCCTGCAGGTTTTGGCGTACCACCATACATCGATACTCTTCCGCGTTACATAGCGGGTGCTATATGGAGTGTTGATAAAACTATAAAAATACGCTATTATGTAGTCGATGAGGTTAGGAGGGATCCTCAAAAATTCATAAGAGAGGCTAATGAGACTGATCTAGTAATTTTGATAGCGGGGGCTGTCGTACCCGGCCGCTATATAGGTGGCACCCCAATCACATTTAGAGAAATAGAGTCCTGGTTTAGCCTAATAGAAAAACCGGTCAAGATCCTTGTGGGCGCAGCAGCAAGGTGGGGGTTTGGCAATAGAGGAGGAAGCATAGCTACATTACCCACAAAGTTGAGAGCGTTATTCACTGAAATTGTTAAAGGGGATCCCGAGGAATATGTGTATAATCTCGTTAAGGATGGCATAGAGAGGGCAAGCCCATACTCACTTATAGAAGACATGAAGCTCGTTTCCAAGTTTGCTGTTAAAGGAGCTTCAATCGTACTCCAACACCCAAACTACGGATACAACCTAGTTGCGGAAATAGAAACCTATAGGGGTTGTCCTCGCTGGATCACTGGTGGTTGTAGCTTCTGTGTAACTCCTCTTTATGGTAAACCTAGACAGAGGGAAGCGAAAGACATAGTGAGGGAGGTTGAAGCCCTTTATAAGCTCGGAGTACGCCATTTCCGTATAGGTAGGCAGGCGGATATCCTGGTTTATGGCAGCAAGGAACTCGGGCTAGAGGAATGGCCGCGGCCAGAGCCACCGGCCATAGAGAAGTTGTTCCATGGTATAAGAACAGTAGCTCCCTCTCTCAAGACTCTTCATATAGACAATGTTAATCCTGGGACCATAGCACGTCACCCGAATGAGTCGATAGAGGTGCTTAAGATTATAATAAAATATCATACACCTGGTGATGTAGCAGCACTGGGTATTGAAAGTGTCGACCCGAATGTCGTAGATAAGAATAACTTAAAGGTTTATTATGATGATGCAGTTAAAGCCGTGGAGCTAATAAATAAAGTTGGTAGAGAGAGGGGATATAATGGCCTGCCAGAACTCTTACCAGGCATAAACTTTGTATTAGGTCTAATAGGAGAGACGAGAGACACTTATATGGCTAATAAGAGATTCCTAGAAGAAATCTATAATAGAAATCTCCTTGTTAGAAGGATTAATGTTCGTGAGGTACTAGTCCTTCCTTATACTAGAATGTCAAGAGTAGGCTTAAGTTTTTTGAAGAGAAATAAGCATTATGTGTCAGCGTTTAAGAGGATAGCATTAGACTATTCCCTTAAGTTCCTAAAGAGAATTGTTCCACCTGGAAGTATACTTAAGTATTTATATGTTGAATATTATGATAGGCGGCTAGGAGTTACATTCGCTAGACAAGCGGGCTCCTATCCAATTATTGTCGAGCTACCTTGTCGCTTAGACCCTCCTACTCTTATAGATGTAGTCGTCTATGGGTATTCGGCAAGAAGTCTTAGAGGCCTACCTATCCCCTTGGATGCTAATAGAACTCCTCTAACAATGCTTGCGAAGATTATTGGCACCAAAGCCTTAATTATAGCTAGAAATAGGCCTTTCAAATCTAATAGTGAGTTATACAAGATTGTTCCAGAAGCCAAGGGGCTTTTGTCCATCAGAGGATATTCTTGCGTGTAGTGGAACTTAACAACTCTGCAACAGATATTACGATCCCCGATAGCTCGGCCCCCGATATATTTAAGAAATACTGTCATGTTAAGAATAGTTATAGGTTAGTTGAGTATGAGTGAGGAGTCCTTGGTCAGTGAGCTAACGCTTCCAGGCCCGGCTATCTTTAACCCAAAGACTAAAACTATCAGAATAGCTGGGAAAACCATAAAAGTCGGTGGCCCGGTGCCAAGGCTGCGTAATGGAGAAAAATTTATTGGTTACACGACAAGTCTTTGCCCAGTATGCTACAGGCTACTACCAGCTATAATCTTTGAGAGAGAGAACACAATATACATAAGAAGAATATGCCCTGAGCATGGCGAAATCGAGGAGGTATACTATTCGGATGCACGAATGTACTATAGGTTCATGAAGCTAGTAGAGGAAGGCATAGGGCCTAAGAGGCCCCACGTAAAACTTGTCGCACCATGCCCCTTTAACTGTGGGCTTTGCCCTCGGCATAAGAACCATACAGCACTAGTTAATATAGTATTGACTAACAGATGCGATCTAAGCTGCTGGTACTGTTTTTACTATGCAGAGAAAGCAGGCTATGTCTACGAGCCTAGTATAGAGCAGATTAGGCAAATGATTAGGAATGTTAGGAAGCAGGGTGTAAAGACCCTAGCCGTCCAGCTCACAGGCGGCGAGCCTACACTAAGACCAGATATACTCGAGATCATCAAAATACTTAAGGAGGAGGGTGTAAGACATATACAGCTTAACACACATGGAATAACCTTTGCCAGACTATGGTTCGAGCATAGTCCGGAGAAGGCCGTAGAGTTCGCACGTGCCTTACGCGAGGCAGGGGTAAATACGGTCTACATGAGCTTTGACGGTGTAACTCCGAGAGCCAACCCAAAGAACCATTGGGAGGTACCCTATACGCTTGAAGTGTTCCGGAAGGCGGGAATGACAAGTGTTGTCCTAGTTCCTACGGTGATTAAAGGTATTAACGATAAAGAGCTAGGCGATATAGTCCGGTTTGCAGCGAAGCACATGGATGTCGTAAGGGGTGTAAATTTCCAGCCAGTTAGCCTAAGCGGGATGATGAGGAAGGAGGAGAGGAGGAAAATGAGAGTCACGATCCCAGATGTAGCTAAGTGGCTTGAAGAGCAAACCGACGGCCAGATACCAATGGATGCATGGTATCCCATTCCTGTTGCAGCAAAGTTTGCATACTTCGTTGAAAGCATAACCGGAGAGGAACAGTTCTGCATGGGTAATCATCCTGCTTGTGGCGCGGCCACCTATGTATTTGTGGAGAGAGGGAGCGATGGCCTTCCTAGAAAGTTTATACCTATAACTGACTTCTTTGACGTCGAGGGCTTCGTAGAGTACATGGACCAGAAGACCCTTGAACTTTTGGAAAACCGAGAGAGCAAAGCATCTAGATTCAAAAGAGCATTAAGGCTTGCAAGAATAGTTCTAGATCTACCGAAATTTGTCGATAGGGAGAGAATACCTAAAAACCTCAATATAACTAAGCTATTAGTGAACATCTTTGTAAAGAGGAATTACGAGGCTTTAGGCGAGCTACATTATAAAATGCTGTTCTTGGGCACAATGCATTTTATGGATCTCTACAACTATGATGTAGAGAGGGTCATGCGATGCAATATACATTATGCGATGCCTGATGGAAGAGTAATACCCTTCTGTGCATTTAACGTTCTGAACGACCTTTATAGAGATTATATACAAGAGCAGTTCAAGATTTCCCTAGATAAGTATAGGAAAATGTATGGTGAGAAGAGTGTTGGGGATAAGCTGAAATATGTTAGGAATATCAAACTGTTGAAGAGTAGTCCCATCTACTATGAGGCGTATAAAGGCATAGTTCCAGATCATATACTTCATGGTAAAAGGTAACTACTGGCATAATCTTAGAGTTTTTGGCGTAAAATAGAGTACCCTCAGCCAGCCGCCACGCCATCATCCCTTATGGAAGGTCGTAAGTTCGGGACCTTCATCAGAGGGTAGACAGTCCACCCTACTTTATGCATATAGGATATCCTTTAAAACTAAATTTAAGCTGATCACAAATAGGTGGGTATCCTAATGGCGTTTTTTAGATTCATTGATGCGCACATTCATCTCCATGAATACGATAAAGTAGAGGATCTCATTAATAAACTAGATAGTTATTTACTTGTAGCTGTAAGCGATGATCTAGAATCAAGTATTAAGACTATAGAACTCTGGAAGAACTATCCGGACATTATCAAGCCTTGTATAGGACTTCATCCCTGGAGTGTGAGTGAAGTTGATCAACCTATGAAACAAGCAGTTGAAGTTTCAAGGCTCGCTCTAAGATATGGCATTGATTGTATAGGCGAAGTAGGTCTTGATAAGAGGTTTGTACCAGACACTATTGATAAGCAGCTAGAAGTCTTCAAGATATTTCTTGACACAGCTTTAGAGGTCAATGCTACATTAAATCTCCACACGCCTGATGCATGGGAAGAAGTATTAGATATGATAGTCTCTAAGGGGATTGCAAGAGCCAATTTCCATTGGTATACTGGCCCTTCAGAGTTGCTTAAGAGAATAGCAATGGAGGGCTATACTATATCGGTAAACCCTGCTCTCAGGATTCAGAAAAAGCATAGGGAGATTGTGAAAAAAGCCGAATTATCTATCATAGTCACTGAGAGTGATGCACCTTATACGTATAAAGGTGTAAGGCTTTCCCCACTACTAATACCGGAGACAATAGAGTTAATAGCCGAGATTAAGGCATTGCCAAGAGACATTATAGCCGAGAGGATAATAGATAATGCGAAAAGAATATTTAATGTATAATAATGTGTGTGATTTTGAAGTATTGGAGGCCCCGTGGACACCGCGTATATATGCGCGTGGGATGAACGGGGCCGGGACGTATTCACCGCGCTCCCTACACTCAACTGGCGTGCAAACTAAGGAGCCTGGAGGCTGGTTGTTCTGAAGATAATTGCTGTTAGCGACATACATGCCCCCCGCTATATTAGACACTATATCTCTTCTCTCGTGAAACATGAAAGCGATTGCAGGGAAGCGCAGCTGATGCTATGGGGTGGTGACATTATTTACAAGGGCAAAGTAGAGAATATTAAACTAGTAGAAGAGGTTACCATATCAAAATGTAATGTTGAAACCATTGTAGGGGTTTTTGGTAATGAGGAGTACATGGGTTTTGAGGATAAATTGAGGGCTCTAACGAGAAAAGTTAGATGGCTTGACGATGAATACCTATTACTGGATACTGGTAGCGTTAAGCTGGGCATCATAGGTAGTAGGGGGGTACTTGATAGACCTACTCGCTGGCAACAAGCACATATAAAGGGGATTCGAGAGATCTACAGTGCTCGTGTGAAAAGGATAGAAGTCATGCTTAGAGAGCTTAAGAGCGTAGCGGATAAGGTTATATTATTAACCCATTATGCTCCTACATATGCTACTCTTGAAGGAGAGTCTCCAAGGGCATGGCCTGAAATGGGTAGTAAAAGGCTTGAAAGGATAGTAGAAAAATTACAGCCAGACATAGTAGTACATGGGCATGCACATAACTCGCGTAAGCTCGAAGCTAGGATAGGTAAAACACTTATCCTAAACGTGGCGCTACCAGCTAGGCACGATATTACTATAATAGAGCTCTAGCCCTTAGATAAAGTAGGGTCTGGCATCTACTCTAGGTGTGACATGCTCTAGAGAGGCCAAGGATGAGTAAGTGGGTTCCGAGTTTGCTGGCGATGAGGAGGCTGAGCTACGCTGAGGATTAGGGCCGAGTATATAATATTAGTAATTATTATAATATTCTCTATGTTTATCCATTGGCTTACAATAGAAGATGTATTAGCCATAAAGAAATATATTAGCGATGAACAATGGTATGTGCCTGCCTCGGTCAATACACTAAGAATAATATTCAATACCACTCCTCATGCATGGTATAATAAGACTCATCTTATATACACGCTTGTACTCGGCGAAAAGTGTTCGAGGCAAAATATAGCTAATCTCGTTAAACATGGCATACCAGGCTCTATGATATACAAGGACATTAGATACAATAAGATCAATGCTATTGTAGTAGTTATACCAGCTAACTTCTCGTCTACGCTGAGAGGCCTTTCACAATGTGTGAGAGATGTTGTACCTGGCATACTCCCAGATGAAAGCAATATTAATACTTATATGAACCTTGAGCATCCTCCCTTAGTAAAGTATTTGATAGGACTGAGCATTCTTCTTGGAAGCCTTAATAACTTTTATTGGAGACTACCTAGTATTATTGCTGGCTTCATCATAATAATTGTCGTGGCGATTATCCTTCACATGCTCTCTAGGAGGCTCATAGCTTTATACTTACTTAGCATGACGATTCTAGTGGCATCGATAATCTATGATGAAACGTTTAGATCTATGACGAGTATTGCTATGCTTGATGTGTTTGTCTCGTTGTTCACTATGCTCTCCCTCTTATTTATGATGAGCGATAGAATACTATTATCTTCGATAATGGTGGGATTGGCCGGCTCTTCTAAGATGACAGGATTCTTTGCTATACCCTGGCTATACGTGGTTCTTAGGCTCAAGGGGTATACGGTATCTAGAGCAATCAGGTACTCGATCCTAGTCCCTCTCCTAGTTTATCTAATCGTCAACATGCCCTTAATAATATACTATGGACCCCAAAGTTGGCTCAACGAGTTATACTCAGCACTAAAATGGCATATAACCTCTAGGCCTCCCGGCCCGCCCTCCACAGACCCTCTAGGGCTAATTCTTTCAAGGAATCCTTTCCCTCTATACTATCTTGATGGAATAGTGTATTTAATAGCACGTTGTAATCCCGGTATTTGTGTAACAGCTTTTGTGGTCTCATGGTTGAGTATAATAATTATGTTAGACTTTATTGCTCGTAGACTTCTTGGCTATAGGTGGATGCTAGGCCGGGAGTATTATCCATTAATATTGTATGTTAGTATATGGCTAGGCTATCTTGGAGTCTACCTTGCTGGTAATCATACGCTTTACAGCTTCTATACTATTCACTTCCAGCCTTTAGGAGCATTAATAGTAGCTCTCATGCCTCATTATCTTAACGAGTATCTTGTAAGACCCTTTAGCTCGTTAGCATTCCTTATTACTAACATGAGAAAAGTGGTCAAGGCCTATACAAGGATTAGGGAGTTAAGTCC
>JBEVCE010000102.1:0-5351 GCA_040514295.1 Pyrodictiaceae archaeon
ATCATAAGACCATCCCTATATCCTCATAAAAATTAAAATAATAGAAATAATCGATCAAGTGTGTTTTAAGGACGTTGCTAACGATCCAAAATAACATATTGGTTATAAACCTAGGCTGGAGCAGTATTAGGTGATTAATCGTAAAAGACTGCTATATCCTCTTTCTCTCATGTTCACACTCCGTTAATGGTGACGCTTGAAAGCTTGTACCGCTTAAGCCAGACTGAACTGGTAGAGCCCATTCTTGGCTAGCCCAAGGGTCTTAGCTCCTTCTTAAGACTTGTAAGAGTTATAGAAATTAGTTGCGACGTTGGTTTTTCTAGGGGAGAAGCATTATGCGTTAACAATGTTAGCCTCTATATTGGCCTCCTTAGCAGTCTTGCATAGTACTTGTGAGAATTGTTTAGCCTTAATCATTGACTCCAGGAGGTCCTTGCTGTTTTCTGGCTTACTCATAACCTCCACTAATAGATAGGTATCCGTGGTCTCGTATAATTCTTCCACAATACCCTTTTCAGGTACAGCGACAAGCGTTGGTACCTCAATGTATTTATCCATAGCCTCTAAGGCACCACCGACGGCAAGCACAGGGACATGGTTCTCGATGCTCCTAGCGAGAAGCATGAGTTTTAGCTTGTCAATAGGATCTCCTATTCTCAGTGAGACTATGATGGCTGTTGCCCCCATGAGGAGAAGGCTTCTCGATATCTCAGGATAATATATGTCGTCTTCAGCCATGACCCCGATGCGTCGCTCAACATCATGGATTACGTAAGGGCTTTTACCACTACTCATCCCTAGGTCGGCATCAACGCCATTGATACTTATCTTCCTATACTTTGCTAGTATGGTGCCATCGGGTGCTATTATAAGAGTTGTAAGGAAGAGCCTAGGGCCAGCCCTCTCAATTATAGGGCCAGCTACTATGAATACACCGTTTTCAACAGCCGTCATTGACAGGTACTCAGCTGTAGGTCCTGGTATTCTCTCAGCCTGATTCCTAGCAATTGCCCTTGCTCTTTGAGGAGGATAATAGAGGTAGAAGGGAGCTATATTGAGCATTGATGGAAGTACAACCAATCTAGCGCCCTTCACGGCAGCTTCTTTAATAAGCTTCCTCGCCTTCTCGAGATTAGATTTCTTGGCTAGTAGTCTCATTTTCATATGGATTAATGCTACTCTTAAAGTCAAAATATTACCCTCTCAGCCACCAGTATTAAAGGCTACCATGTTAGAGGCTTTAACACAACTAGGTCTATGATACGGAGTTCCCTCTATTTATAATATTCCTTAAGGCTAGAATAAATACGGTTTAGGGGTGAACAGCTATAATTCCTTGAGAGAGCGTAACCTCCCCATGCCCGTGAATAACTAATATTATCAACCTTCTAGTTTAGTTCACACTAGGGGCTCTGCACCCCCTCTAAACTTAGTAGTCTTTAAGAGAAGGGTGCTAAGCTCCTTGAGCAAGGAATTAGCGAAGAGGATAGCTGAGTGGAGCGTAAATGTCTCCTACAATAAGCTACCTCCCAAGGTTGTACATGAGGCCAAGAAAAGGATTATAGACAGTCTTGGCGTGGCTCTAGGAGCCTTTAATGAGGAACCCGTTAGGATAGCTAGGAGGATAGCTTATTTTAGTTCCAGCTCGGGCTATGCTGGAACCATATGGGGTACACCTTATAAGGTCATGGCCGATCACGCTACCTTCGTTAATGGGTGTGCTACTAGGTACTTCGACTTCAACGACACATATCTTGGCAAGGAGGCCCTTCACCCAAGCGATAATATTCCAGCTCTCATAGCTGTAGCAGAGGCCGAGGATGCTGATGGCAGAAGGCTAATAGAAGGCATCATTGTAGCATACGAAGTAGCTGCAAGACTAGCAGACGCTTACAGTATTAGGGCTAGAGGATGGGACCACGTAACTTATATAGCTATAAGCTCAGCTGTAGGCGCCGCAAAGATCATGGGACTAGACGTAGAGAAGACCAGGCATGCAATAAACCTGGCAGTAGTTGCTAACAACGCGCTAAGACAGACGAGAGTAGGAGAAATTAGCATGTGGAAGGGGTGTGCTGCCGCAAACGCTGCACGTAATGGTGTATTCGCTGCCCTCTTAGCTAAGTATGGCATGACAGGCCCAGCTCCCATATTTGAGGGTGAAATGGGCTTCTTCAAGCTAGTCAGCATGGAGGCTTTCGACATACCTGTTATGGGCGGAGAGAGGGATGAACCCTACAAGATCTTACAAACAAGTATAAAGTACTGGCCTGTAGAATACCATGCCATGAGTGCGGTGGAGGCTGCACTAAGAATAGTTGAAAAGCATGGAGGGCCGCTGAGGCCTGATGAGATCGAAAGAATTGATGTAAAGACCTTCGATGTAGCATATAAGATTATAGTTAAGGATCCAGAGAAATGGGATCCCAAGACCAGGGAGACGGCAGATCATAGCCTCCCATACATAATAGCCGCTGCGCTCCTAGATGGCAAGATTTGGCTTGATACCTTTAAGCCGCAAAGATACCTTGCACAGGATGTTAGAAAGGTTATGGCTAAGATGAAGATCGTGGTAGACCCGGAGCATGATGCTTTATACCCTGAGGGCATCAAGAATACAATAATAGTCACGCTCAAGGATGGTAGGAGGCTTGAGGAGTCCTCAACATATCCTCCAGGCCATTGGAAGAACCCGTTGAGCGATACACAAGTAGAGGAGAAGTTCTGGAGGCTTGTTGGAGATAAGCTAGCCGATAAAGATGCTGGCAAAGAAGCATTGAAGGCTATATGGAGGATTGAGGAGGCTGAGAACATTAGTAGAATACTTAGGGGCCTCCAGCTCAAAGAGGCGTCAAGGTAGCGGAGGGGCCGTGGGAGGGTTAACTATATGGCCTTCCTTTACAGGGAGGAATGGGAAAACCCTCCTGGAGAAGAGCTTAGAAAGTTAATCAAAGAGCCTGGCATAATAATAGCGCCAGGCGTTTTTGCACCCTCAGTCGCACTCCTAGTAGAGAAGATGGGGTTTAAGGCCGCTTACCTCTCGGGTGCAGCGCTCACAGGACTCTTCGCGATGCCAGATCTTGGAATTATAACATTGAATGAACTTGTAAACATGACGCGCATGATAACTAGAGTAGCAAGGATTCCACTAATCGTTGATGCCGATACCGGCTTTGGCGAGGCCATAAACGTTGTCAGAACAGTAAGAGAGCTTGAGGATGCTGGTGCAGCTGCTGTACAGATAGAAGACCAGGTACTGCCTAAGAAATGCGGCCATCTTACTGGTAAACAGCTTATACCTGCAGAAGACATGGCAAAGAAGATAAGAGCCGCTGCTGAGGCAAGAAGACATATGCTAATTGTGGCTAGAACTGATGCCCGGGGCGTCGAAGGGCTAGAACAAGCCATAGAGAGAGCAAACATCTACCTAGAAGCTGGCGCGGATATAATCTTCCCTGAAGCATTAGAGAGTAAAGAAGAATTCATGGAGTTTGCTAAAAGGGTTAAGGCCCCATTACTAGCAAACATGACTGAGTTCGGCAAAACACCCTACATTACAGCTAGAGAGTTCGAGGAAATGGGATACAAGATAGTAATATTTCCAGTAACATTATTTAGGGTAGCAATGGGGTCCATGAGAGAAGCATTGAATATACTTAAGGAGGAAGGCACACAAGTAAAACTCTTAGATAAAATGATGACTAGGAAAGAATTCTATGAGCTCATAGGATACTATGAGTACGAGAAAAGAGACAAGCTAATCGACCAATGGGTTAGAGAGAATATAAGTAAAAAGAGGACATCTTAATAAGGTACGACTACAAAGGCCTTTACGAAAGTAGCTTGCAACCTCTTTAATCTCTCCCAAATGAGGCCTGCGAACGGAGTCCGACCCTTCTTACTCACCGACTAATAATTATGCCAATACTCCTTTAGTTTACGTATTTCCCTGATAACAATAAACGAGATACGCTAAATTAGATATAAAAATGATCCTAGCTGGTTTATTTTTGCCTTAGGGAATGAGATACGAATCGTCTCGCCTATACTATTAGTAAAAACAGGCACTAGTAAACAAAGTAGGTAATAGTTAGTCGTGCACTAAATCCATCTAATAACGTCGCTAGGAAAATGGGGATCGTCTCGGATACACCTATATAGAAAGGTTATTGAGCGAAAAGAGTACTCCATTATGCTATAAGGAAGTAATATAGAGCCTAAAATACATAGAAGTAGAGGTAGTTAGCTCCTTGCGCCGATACTAGTTTCTATATGAGTAAAACGGAAAAATAGCTGTACATATGGGTGTTAGTCGTTATGCCTCGTACTCTTTTCCCGCTCTTCCATGTTGGGTTAGGCATGTTGCTAGGGATTATGTGGTTTCAGTTGCTCTCCGCTTGTCTCTAAGGGTTGTAGTGGAGTAGTGTAGTGCTGAGCCCGTGAACCTCTTCCTCGATCGTCTCGGGGGAGCGGGTTATTCCTAGTTGTAGAGGCTTAGGAAGCTTCTCTGCTGTTATCGAGAATTTTTATAATGGGCGTATTAGGGGGCTTTAGGGAATCTAGTTCCAAGCTTAGTATTCTTCACCATAACTGGGGAATCTGGTGTTTGCTGATGAATCCTGGGAGGTTGTTTATGCTGCTCCTAGTGGCGTTAAAAGGGGGGTTGTGCTTGGTACCGGTATAGTTATAGTGTATGAAAAGTGTATATTCAATCCTGTAGATTCTTTTTATAAGTCTTATGCTTAACTGTTACTTTAGGCGAGTATTGCCAAGATTCGGCTCTCTCCTATATCTCAATGACCCGAGGCTCTAGGGAATACTTGCTGGTACCCTTTAGTGAGTGGGCGTGTTAGGAACCAGGTTAGGGGGGCATATGGTTATCGTGGGGCTCGTTATTAGAGTTATATACGGGACGAGGTTCTTACTCACTGCGAGACCAGGAAAAGGCTTGGTGTAGGCTGAGACAGGTCTTAGTAGTTGTTATTAGTGTTAGTAGAACCGCTACTCGTAGTAAGGCATTACTGAGCTGCATAGATAGAAGTGCCCGGCAGCTGGTTGGTGTTCTCGGCGAGAAGCTTGGCAGGAGGACTAGAATAATCGCTTTGACTGGGCCGAGGACTAGATGGGAGCCAAGAAGCAGCTATGTAGAAGTTCGCTGGGGTGGTTCCACGGCTTCCGGACTATTACGCAGCAGCTGACTTGTCCATTACACGAGCTGATAGAGTTACTATAGCCGGCCCACTCTGTCTAGGGAAGCCTGCAGCCATTGCCCCGATAAAGAGGTACTTTGAACAAGAAGACATAATTCGCGATCTTGGTAAAAGATATAGCTATTCTGCTTTCCGGGAAGA
>JBEVCE010000103.1:0-3406 GCA_040514295.1 Pyrodictiaceae archaeon
AAGCCCCTGCTCATGGACGAGCCTAGCCAGGGCCTTGCACCCATAATAGTCGAGGAGCCATTCAAGACCATAGCTAGGCTCAAGGAGGAGAATTACTCGATACTCCTGGTAAAGCAGAATGCGCGTAAAGCCCTCGAGGTAGCCGATAGGGTATACTTGCTCGATACAGGCAGGATAGTCTACTCGGCCACAGCTAGGAAGGCTATGGAGGATCCGGGGATAAGGAAAGCCTACCTAGGAAACTCATAGACAAGGATAATTCCATAGTCCGGGGGCCATTTCTGTATAACAGCGTACAGAGAGTCCTTGCCTCTTGATAAGAAAGCTACACGAGCCACTATGCGCCACCTATCCGGGATTCTGGTACGGAAAACGCTGCAAACCTTACGGCCTCAGTCTCCACTAGATCCTCGTCATCTAGTCTTTGATTACATAGTATCTTGATTAAGTACTGTGTAACCACGGCTACAATGCAGTAAATAGGAGGAAACAGGTCTTCGTAGCGGAGGGGGAACGGGGAAGACAAGGAAGGATGGCCCAAGGTGCCAGGCAAGCCCTAAAAGCCCCTGCATCGTTCTCGCCTCTTTATACTGGCTGTCTTAGGTAGCGTGTCTTTGCTCTGCTAATCAGCGCCTTTGAGTCCAAGCTAGAAAAACATAATTAGTTTTATCGGGTGTTATGTGCTAAAGGCTAGTTGTTGCCTGAGGGCAAGCGTATCAGCGCCAAGGCTGTGGCTAAGGAGGATGTGCTGCGCCATCTCTTGGAGCACGGGGGTAAGAGCACAGCGAGAGAAATAGCTAAGGATGTCGGCGAGGAGGATCTAGCCAAGGAGGCTATTGCTGAGCTTGAGTCGGAGGGCTTTGTGAGGAAGAAAGGTGATGTGGTAGAGCTAACCGGCAAGGGTGCTGAGAAAGCACAACGTATTTATAGCTATCATCGCTTGGCTGAAGCCTTGCTAGAGAAGGCTCTCGGGAAGAAAACAAGTGTACACGAGGCTGCCCATGCGCTAGAGCACCTCGATATAGACCTAACAAAGCTTGTCAACGGCCTTGAGGCTAGGAAGGTATCGTTGCTCAATGAGCTAGAGCCGGGCTCGTATGCAAGGATGCTTGCCATGCTCGCCCCTAAGCCTAGCATACTTGCAAGGCTCTACGGTGTAGGCGTTCTACCCGGTAGGCGTATCCGTATTGTCTCGAAAACCAGGGATCTAGTCATAGTTGAGACGGGGTTGGGGGCTCGCTTGGCCGTTATAGACTCCGACATTGCTAGAAGGATTATAGTTGCTAAGGAGTAGTGACAGAGGGTGAGTAGTTTTCAAGAGAGTCGTGCTTGTAGGGCAACCTAATGTTGGCAAGAGCAGCTTACTAAACGCGCTAACAAACGCTAATGTAGGGGTAGCCAACTATCCCGGAACAACCGTTGATATCTATAGGGCAAGGGCGGTAATTGGTGGCGAGGAGTACGAGTTCATAGATACGCCCGGTATCTATAATCTCTACCCTAGTAGCCTGGAGGAGATAACTGAGAGAATACTACTCGAAGAGGACTATGACTTTGCCGTTGTGCTTGTTGATGCTATTGCTCTTGAGAGGGGAATTCTACTAGCAATATCGCTGATAGAGCTAGGCGTGCCACTAGTAGTTGCCATTAATTTCTGGGAGGAGGCTAAGCGTAGGGGTATAAGGATAGACTATGTGGGGCTCGAGAGAGAGCTAGGCGTGCCCGTAGTTCGGATTAATCCGGTGAAGCGTGGTGGGCTGGAGGAGTTCATTAGAAGGATTCGGGAGCGAGGAAGGGGGCCTAGAGATAAGATACGATGACCACATCGAGTCAGCCATATTGAGGGCTATTAGATGCATTCCAGAGGGCACAAGGCTTAGCAGGAGGGGGCTTGCGGCCCGCCTCGTCGAAGGAGACCCCCTTGTGTCCGAGAGGTATGGTTGTAGAGGCGCAGAGGAGGCGGTAGAGGAGCTTAAGAATAGTGGCCACAACCCGCAACTCGACATAGAGACTACCCGCGCCGAGTACGCGTTGCGAATAGCCAGCAGGTACTCCAAGATACTGGTTGCTTCGAGGAGGAACAGAATTGATGAGCTCTTGCTCTCAAACCTCCTCCCAGGCATGGCGGCAGCAGTCTTAATTGTGCTCGGTCTAATATCGGTGACCGTAGTTGTTGGTGGATGGGTGATTGGCTACCTTGATTCGATATTGTCGCCCAGCGTGGGGCAAGTAGCCAGCCTGCTAGCTAGTAAGGGTTTTTAGGCTATGCTCTGGCTAAGAGCATCGAGGCCCTCTATGCCCAGTACATATCGGCTCTACCCTACGTGTTCATATTCTACCTGTTCCTAGTCCTGCTCGAGGATACAGGCTTACTGGGCAGAATGGTTGCATGGCTCCACGGCTTCACCAAGAAGATAGGGCTCTACTCGAAAGCCATAATACCTATACTCCTAGGCCTAGGATGCTCTGTGCCTGCTACCACGTCGACACGCATGCTGCCCGGAAAAAGGCAGAGGATATTAGCGATAGCGGCGCTAGCCTTCGTCCCCTGCTCCTCTAGGGCATCCATAATATTTGGTGTTGCTGGCAAGGAGCTGGGGGCATGGGCGCCCATGCTAATCTACCTGCTTGGATTCGCTCTAGCACTAATAGTGGTCAAAATCCTCGCATCACTGCTGGGAGCACGAGAGGAAGCAATAATTATTGAGGACTTACCCCCGCTTAGAAGGCCATTACTACGTAACATTGCCAGCAAGGCGTGGCTTCGTCTCGAGGACTTCATAAAAATAGTGACCCCCCTCGTCATAACGGGTGAGGTGATATACGCGTGGCTAGACTATGTAGGGCTCGCCGCGAAGTCGCTGGAGCCCTTAGCGCCGTTGGCTAGGGCTCTCCGTCTCCCCCCGGAGACAATGATACCCCTTGTCTACGGGTTTTTGCAAAAAGACCTCGTGATAGCGATGCTCGCAACAGTGCTCGGCACGACGAGCTTCAGCGCCGTACTAACCCATAAGCAGATCCTAGTATTCACGATGGCTTCGTCATACCAGGTACCATGTATTATAGCCCTTGGTGCCATGATAAGGGAGCTGGGGGCAAAGGATGCTATAAAGTTATTCATAGCACTGGATCTCATAGGGTTCGGCGTCGCAGCCCTCTATGCCAACCTGCCACTACCCCCGTAATCCATTCCCTGATCCCACGTAGCAGTACCATGCGGAGACACGTAAATGGCGCCACTAGGTGGGCCTGGGCTAGGTGCTGCAACAGAACAATCATATTACTCACGTACTAGTGGTTCCAGCCATCCTTGTTCTCGCCTGGCTAGTCTCCCTTCCCCATAGGTAATGCTAGTAGCTCGCGTCTCCGCCACGCCTACAGACGAGTGTAGCGTCCCCACCACTAC
>JBEVCE010000103.1:3506-57191 GCA_040514295.1 Pyrodictiaceae archaeon
GCAAGCTCGCCACCCTCTATCAATGGATAAAGCTCCGCCATAACAATATGCCCTAGGAGAACCCCTACAATACCCACCTAGCCCTTATCAACTAGGGTATATCCCTGGTGCATCAAGGCTCCTCATAGACTCATGGCTCCATTAAAACAATGCACGCAGTACGATGCCCCTCGTATCCACGTACTCAACACCCATACATTTTTAGGGTAAGTGCTCAGACGTGCAGGGGGCGGCCTCCCCATAACCATGTCTCCTCGGCGACTCAACCCCTCATCACAGCGCTAGCCATCCCGTGTCTGGGATAATTACATACTTCTCCCAAGAATCCCGGGGACAAAGATTAACAATTTATTCATTTCCGAAGAATCCCTGCTCCACCCAAATAGCGGAATAGTAGCAAATATGGCATCAAAGCCCTCTAGGCCACTATGTAGCCAGCAGTAAATAGTGCTATGCCATAAACCTGGCCCTGATAATTACGGGTAGCACTTTATTACAAATCGTCTAAGGAATCTGTTTAGTCTTCTATTGTTTATGGTCAGGTGTTCGAGGTATAATGCTTTATAGCTGTTATGTTGTCTAGTATACAGTATGTAGTTAGCATATGTGGTATAAGCGATGGAGAGGAGACTATGGGCTATAGTTCTCGCCATCATTACTGGTCTCGATGTAGCTGTTGTTACTCTTAATAGCCGTACCGTGGCTGTTGACTCATCCGTTAGTGGTGTCCAAGTTAGGTACATTACCCACTTCCTCACACCCCAGCGGTTCAGAATAGTAGTGAGAAACGTCTCAGGCCAGGTATACCCCACGACGCTTAGCATCTATGCCTGGATGCCTAATGGGAGCATTATCGAGCTAGGCAAGTTCCTTGGCGAGTACGGTGCCGTAGACATAGGGGTGCAGAGGATAGCTAGCTTCCTAGAGGAGTGGCATAGGTACATCATCAGCCATGGTGACGATCCCAGGCTCGTTGAGCCAGGCATCATAGTGCTTGGCGCTATACATACACCCATGGGCATATACGGGGTTATGAAGGGCATACCCCTAGACACGGAGAGAATCCTGAAGGGATTATCAGTCGAAATAAATATCGTGGAGAACCTCGTACCCGGCAAGGTACTAGTCCCCATGAGCGAGGTTAAGAAAGAGGCTAGGAGGATCATAGAGTCGATAAAGGCCGGGAAGACTAATACATCAATGGAGGAAATCAACATAGATAGCAAGGTTAGCGGTAAAGGCGCCTCACTCTTCTCATCAGAGTGGCCACCTAGTGGTATAAAAGAGCTGCGACACTATATGCAGCGTGGATGGTTGCATTGATTACTGCTATACATGGGTACTTGAGAAGGTCTATGCCTCGGCACACGGCCAGGGCATACCACTAGTAGTAGCCTATATCCACGGCGATGCGGAAAAGCTACATCATGTCATGCTTGGTGAGTTCTTTGAAGCCGATGAGTCTTGGGGTATCTGGGTTGCCTTCGGCATAACAGCCTCAGCTAGGAGTGCTAGTGGCGAGATAAGCTACTCTATACCAGGCTTTACGCTAAAGCTAGGCGGAGACAACCACCTATGGCTAGGCTACTACAAAACATTCTTCGAGGGAAGAGATTTCAGCGGCAACGCAATCCTAGCCATAGGGATGAAGGGGGACCTCGCTTTCGCCGAGTACAAGCTAAAGGCCTGTGTAAAAGTATACTCCTTTGGATGGGGCTGCGAATACAGTGATGAGGAGGCTGACATGACTCTTGCCAGACCCGTGATAGAGTATGATGAGATTGTGCCGTGGAGTAGCGTGGATACAAACCCATACGACGGCGTCGGCGTAGCCGAGAAGGCCTTCCGGTACATAAGGAGTAGCTGGAAGTGGTCAGAGGATTACGTAAAGTATGGCGGTATACTCATAGATTCCTTCATGGTAGAGCGTGGAATAAATACTCTACCGCTATTCATTACCTCGGCGGCCATCCTCCCACTAGTGCTCGAGGCGCCTAAAACGCTTCCACCCGCGGCGATTGCTAGCGTCACCATAGGCCCCCCAGCATACGTGCTATGCGATATTGGCTTGAAGACCAAGTATGCTTTAAGCGACTATGTATGGGCGAATTACTTCTACTCGCCGGTAAAGTTCAGCTATGAGGATAGCGAATACTACGTTGGCTCAATGTACATTGATGCCCTGGTGGGATAGAGGCAGCTATAGAGCCTTCACCACCTCATTTTCGTCTTTGAGCCTACCTGGCCACTTCTCTCCCTTAATTGCTTGTAATTTAACTACGCCATAAGAACATTATATAAAACGTTGGCGGATTCCCGGTGGGTTAGGGTTAAGCGTCCCTG
Organism: Pyrodictiaceae archaeon; assembly: GCA_040514295.1. Lineage (GTDB taxonomy): Archaea > Thermoproteota > Thermoprotei_A > Sulfolobales > Pyrodictiaceae > JBEVCE01. The sequence goes on from JBEVCE010000103.1 coordinate 5,850, forward strand.
CCCAGGCTTATCGTATCTACGTAGCCCTTAGAGGCTGTCGAAGATACCTCTATGGTTTAGTGGAGTGTATTGGTTGCCATGTTGAGGATTATTGCCCGTGCTGGTAAGGATGCTGTTGCTGTACGTGCTGCTTTGGAGAGGTTTTACCGGGGCTAGGGTATCGATGTTGATACGCTGCGCGGCGTCCGTAACGTAGATGACATGCTGGCTCGTATCCGGGAGCTCTTTGACAAGGATCCGTATAGGCTAATGGTTCTTCTCCTGGGGCGTGAGGACGCCGACAAGCTCCGCGAGATAGAGGAGAGGGCTCCCCCACGCTCTTCGTCCACGTCGTCCCCCGTAGCAAGGTTAGGGACGCTAGGCTAGAGCTATCAGTACGGGGAGTCAAGGTGGGTGTGAAGGCGTATGGGCCGTCTAGGTATCTTGTAAGGGAGCTTCTCGCTGGTCGTGGGGCCGTGGTAGAGGCTGTGGAGGGCTGGGTATCCTATGTGCTTGAGGAGCTAAACGAGTACAACCTTATCGTCGTCGAGCCCGAGCGATGAGGGCCCCCTAGCCCTTTATACCGCTTCTCTCAGCAGCTAGAATGCCTATAGCGTCTACGTGCCTTATTTTGCCCGCTATTTTCTCGACTAGCTCCTCCAGGCTTCTAGCAAAAGCGTAGAGGCCGTAAGGCGTATAGTATATGTAGTTGCAGTGCCAGTAGTCTGGTGGTGCTCCTAGCTCTGGGACTAGCCTCGCATAGACCCAGTCATTGTGGTTGGCGACTGCTATGAGGACTAGAGGCTTATCCCCTCTTTTACAGGCATAGAGGATACATGAGCCTCCTCTCTCGACCTCCACTAGGCTCCTGCAGACCCCCTTCTCCTCCAAGATCTTCTTAAGCTCAGTTAGGCTCATCCCCGTATCCCTCACAGGGTGCTGTGGAGTAGTCCTCCATCAATAGGTATAGCTGCTCCTGTTATATAGGAGGCGTATCTGCTTATGAGGAAGGCTACGAGGTAGCCTATCTCCTCGGGCTCTGCAAGCCTACCTAGCGGTATAGAGGCCTTGACCTCCTCCATGACCTCCTCCGGCCTCCTAGCCTCCCTCCTAGCCCTATCAGCTATAACCTCTCTCACTCTCTCAGTCATCACATAGCCTGGGAGCACTGTATTGACACGTATCCCGTAGCCTGCTAGCTCCCTACTAAGAGTCTTAGCTAGGCCTTGAATAGCTACCCGGAGGGTGTTCGAGAGAGCTAGGCCCTCAATAGGCTCCTTGACAGCGACACTCGTGAGATAGACTATTGAGGGGTTACTAGACTTCTTGAGGAGTGGTATAACCTTGCGTGTCACCCAGATAGCGCTCATGATTAGCAGTCTAGTAGCGTAGTCCCAGTCCTCAAGCCCCAGCTCCTCGAATAAGCCTGGCCTAGGAGGCCCTGTAACATAGACTAGGGAGTCCAGGCCCCCAAGCAGCTGAGCTGCTTCGTCAACAAGCCTCTCAGCCTCCTCGCGGACAGTTATGTCAGCCACGACGCCATATACCTCGCCAGCCCCTATCCTCCTCAGCTCGTCAACAGCTCTCTCAAGCCTCTCCCTGCTCCTACCATTGATGACTACCTTCGCGCCTTCAGAGACGAGGACGCGGGCTACGCCAAGCCCTATCCCTCTAGAGGAGGCTGTTATGAGGACTCGATGCCCCTTTAGCCCAAACACCACGCCCACCATCCCCTTAGGCGTAGGGCTACTTACGGGTAGGTCAGGCTAGTAACTAGGTTACATATGTAATAAATACTTGGATAGGAACTTATGGATAACTATGTCACATGCTTGGCTGAGGTTATGGAGAAGACTGGGCATAAGCATGCCGAGGCTTGCGAGGAAGAATCCCTGGCCAAGCTCCCTCCAACTCATCCCCCTCATTAAGACAGTAAGAGAGGGTGAAGGTTAGACTGCTTAGACCCTCCCATAACATAGTAGCTCATAGTCCATTAGGGCGCTGAATGCTTATGGGGAGACGCCACCATGCTAAAGAGGGTTAGCACCAAGAAGGCAGGGTCTGCAGCATTCTCCTAAAAGCTACTAGCTTCGTGGAGATACGGGGGCCTAGAAGCTAGTCCCCGAAAGAAAGCTTGATGCATTTTATATTGTTCTTGTATAAGCCTATGGCCTAGCCTAGTAGTAGAGGATGGGGCTAGGGACGCTGCTCCCGTACATGGCTAGAGCCGTGGGCCTGGATGAACTTAAATAATTTAGCTATGCACTACTACCCTTAACGTCCTAGAGGACGTGACATGCTTTACTGCGAGACCATACTCCTCGCCTGGCGCCTCGAGTAGCCCAGAGCCTACGGCAGCATAGACTACTCCATAGTACACGTCTCTAGCTACATCGTCAATACTCCTATCCACGCCCCCCCTACTACCTTCAACCACGACAACAGCTGGGATACAGCCCCTCCAGGCTCCCAGTGCCTGCTCCCCATAGGCTTTCTCGATTATAGTTTTCCAGACCTGGTCCCCCCCACAATACTCTGGCCTCCCAGCTAGCTCCTCGACGATACTATGAAAAACACTCCTCACCTTGACCAGGAACCTTTCCTCCTCGAAAACATGCCTCTTAGGCCTACCCTTTATCCTCCTAAGCGATACGCTTGGCTCAACATCTATGTACACTAATATGTGTGGTGGTGGCGCTACCTCATTAACTAGCCGGACCCATTCACGGGGAAGTCCTCCAGCAGACTGGTAGGCAAGACTACTATACTTGTAGCGGTCAGTGACAACGATATCGCCCCTAGCTACTCCAGCAACAACACTATCGCTACCACTATAGTATAAGTGGTAGACCCTGTCAAGCACAAATAGTAGTGCTAAGACCTCGGGAGGCCCACCCTCCTCAAGCATTCTCCAAAGCAGGCCGCTGGCCGGACTACTCCTAGTAGGCTCCTTAGTATAAAGGACGCTATAGCCTAGCCTCCTAAGCTTCTCGGCAAGCAGCCGGGAGTGCGTCGAGACCCCGGCCCCATCAATACCTTCAAAGGCTATGAGGAGCCCTGTCAAAACACTAAATCCCCCTCCTATACTAGGCTGGCTGGAGTTAAGGATGCTTACGCTCACAAGGGAGGACCAAGTGTTAATAACAACTAGCCCTACTCTAGCCCTAGGAGTAGCTTGAGGGTGCCTAGGGGAAATGTCTACCCTTAAGCACGTGCTCGAGGTAGTGGATCTCCTAGAGGATCCTAGCGCTAGCGGGGAGAAAGTCAGGAAATGGCTGGAGTCAAAGAACCTCCACGGTATTAGTATAGAGGTGGAGCATGTTAAGGGGGATAAGGGTGAGACAGACTTCATCAAGATAGTGGTCGAGGGCTCTAGGGGCAGGAGGAGTGGAGGAGACGCGCCAACACTAGGAGTTATAGGGAGGCTGGGTGGTATAGGTGCAAGACCCCTACTTAAAGGCATGGTCTCAGACGCTGATGGAGCTATAGTAGCCCTAGCAGTAGCCTATAAGCTGGCCGAGCTAGCCACAAGAGGAGACCAGCTAGAAGGAGACGTGATAATAACGACACATATTTGTCCAAGAGCCCCAGTTAAACCCTACAAGCCAGTGCCCATGATGGATACGCCCGTAGAGCTATATGAGCTAGTGAGGAGAGAGGTAGACCCGGCCATGGAGGCCATACTCAGCATAGACGCTACTAAGGCCAATAATGTGGTAAACTACACGGGCTTCGCAATAACACCAACGATAAAAGAGGGATGGGTACTAAAGGTTAGCCCAGACCTCCTAGACATATATATGAGGGTCACAGGGGAGCCACCAGTAATAGTACCTATAACAATGCAGGATGTGATCCCCTTCACTACACCAGTATATCACATAAATAGTATGGTTCAGCCATGGGTCTACACCACAGCACCAGTAGTAGGAGTAGCAATAACAACTAGAACGCCGGTCCCGGGCTCAGCGACAGGAGCTACAAATATCTGGGCGCTAGAGCAAGCCACGAGATTCGTAGTAGAAGTTGCCAAAGAATATACAGCGGGTAACATAAAATTCTACGATGAAGAAGAGTGGAGGAAGATAGTAGAGATCCACGGCAGCATAAGAGAAATCATGAGGAGAGGAGTACCAGGAATAGAGGGCTCTTAGCCACTAGGAGGCCGTAAGCCTACATACACACCAGCCTCTCTAGGCGCTATAGGAGCCTAGCCGAAAGCTGTTCCAGACACCACTAGATACATGGCGCGATAAGCTACCACTGTAGGCCTAGTGGGCTCCCACATAGTAGGTGTAAAGAGGCTAGAGCTGTTCTGGGAAGGCTAGAGAGTGTATGAGGCGGCATAGAAGCCCTCACGACCCTACGGCTGTCATACGGATTTCCCGCTAGCCTACTCGGCCATGAGGAAGCTAAACGACATGGATAGCTCTTCCTAGGCCTCGGCGAAGACACGGCCGTAGTATATGGTAGAGGGCTTCTCGCTAAAATGCTAGATGAGGTTACGGGTAGGCTTAGAGAGCTAGGAGCCAGGGAAAAAGGCTCGGCAAAGCATTATGCTGGATGCCCGAGAGCGGGTATAAGCCGGTGGGTTGAGGTCTGAAGAATATCGGCATAGCGTACTTCTGGTATCAGGGTAGCTAAGCGTATAAGTAAGCGCCTACGAGGCAGCAAGGGAGGCTGGGAGTCGAGAAGAGGCTAGCCGTTCCCGAGGAGTAAACTAGTCTAGGGGTAGATCCTGTCACGGAACCGTGGGAATGGTAGAGCATCGCGAATGTGGTCTAAGCCTGCAACCCACATGATGTACCTATCAACCCCTAGGCCGAAGCCTCCGTGGGGTACACTACCATAGCGTCTTAGGTCCAGGTACCATTTATAATCCTCAGGGTTTAGCCCATGCTCCCGTATCCTCTGGAGAAGCTTCTCATAGTCATCCTCCCTCTCACTACCACCAATGATCTCGCCTACACCCTCTGGCGCAAGCAGGTCGAAGGCTAGTGCTATCCCAGGCCTCTCCGGATCCTCCTTCATGTAGAACGCTTTTATCTTGAGGGGGAAGTGTGTGAGGAAGAACGGGGTATCATAATCCTCTGTTAACGCTCTCTCCTCATCAGCTCCAAGATCATCCCCATACTTTATATTAAAGCCTTTCCTCTGAAGCCTCTCAATAGCCTCCTCATAGGTCACCCTTGGATAGGGCGTCTTCGTGGAAGCCTCGAGCGTCTCAATCCTCCTCTTAAGCTGCTCTAGCTCCTCAATTCTCTCGTCTAGAATCCTCTTAGTGGCATAGGCTACTAGCTCCTCAGCCGTCCTCATAACATCCTCCATGTGGGCCCACGCCTCCTCCTCTTCGAGGTGCCAGTACTCGTAGAGATGTCTCCGTGTCCTGCTACGCTCGGCCCTAAAGCTAGGTGCCAGAGTCCATACCTTCTCTAGGCTATATATTAGGGCCTCTAGGTAGAGCTGGGCGCTCTGGCTAAGATAGGCGACGTCGCCGAAGAAGTCTACCTTGAAGAGGGTTGCCCCGCCCTCAACAGCAGCCTGAGTCAGTATCGGGGGGCTTACCTCCCAGAAGCCACGTTTCTCGAAGTACTCTCGGAAGGCCTTGAGAGCCGTGTGCCTTATCCTCCAGACTAGCGTCAACCTACGACTCCTGATCCACAGGTGGCGGTTGTCGAGGAGATAATCTATACCCTCACCACCCTTTATAGGGAAATCAATTGATGGGCCCACCACTCTTAGCCTCTTAAGCCTTAGCTCCACGCCTCCAGGAGCACGAGGATCCCTGGCAACAACACCCTCAGCAATAATACTGGCCTCCACATCAGCCCTCTTAGCCTCCTCAAGAACCTCTGGAGGAGAATACTCCTCTGAGGCAACCAGCTGCAATATACCCTCCGGGTCTCGGAGAACTATGAAGACCTTGCTGCCGAGGTCGCGGTAGCGGTAAACCCAGCCACGGACACGTGCAATACTACCAGGCTTTAGCCCTAAAACCTCCCTAGTATAATGGTAGCCATCCCTTGGCAAGACTAGTCGGGCCCTCCACTAGGAACCCCTCTAGCCCTCAGCCAGCAATAATAGCTTATTGCAAGGAGGAGTGATACCAAATAACAGTATTATTCTTGAATATATTGCAACGAATAATACCTATGACGAACAATAAATTTTACATATCTGTTAACCCATGTAGAGACTCTACCAAGAGAAACTACACATGGATTTTACAATAATGTAAAATAATTGTGGAGGCTAAGGCCTTTAGGAGGAAGAGAGGGGCAGACCAGGATTAGGAAAACTAGAGCTAGATAAGCTTCTAAGGGAGGAGGGCTACGGGCTTATGAGCTCAGGCTCGACAGGCATGATCTTCTCTTCAACCATATCCTCGAGCTTATCGACACGCTTCTTGAGCGACTGGAGGCTTCCACGAAGCCTATATAGGTCGCCCTCTATCATTGTAAACCTCTCCTCCATAGATGCTTGCAACCTCTCTATCTTAGCCATAAGCTGTAGTAGTAGCTGCGTAGCCTGCTCCTGCTGCCTCCTAGCCCTCTCCATCCTCTCCTTCCTTAGCCTCTCCAAGCCATCCTTTATAAACATCTTTATGAGATCCGTTACCTGTACCCCCATCTCGGCCGCATACTCCCTAAGCTCCTGGTGTAGCGACTCTGGCAACGATAGGTGTACAGTACCCACTGCCTACTAGCACCCGTGTCCTCCAGGTACAAGAGGACTCTATATAAGAGAATCGCACTATGTCTTCATCCTACAAGAATGCTCTGGTAATACTCCTCTAGGTAATCTTGATACACTTGGCCCCCTATTATTAGGGAGACGGGAGCAGAGAAGAGCCTTGTAATAGGGGGGCCTGGTAGAAATGCGTGTAATAACATTCAAGCTCGATGAGGAGACACTCGAGAAGCTAGACACCTTCGCAAAGCTACGTGGTGCAACACGTAGCGAGGTCATAAGGAAGGCGCTCGAGCTATACCTCCGACTAGAAGAACGTAAGGCGATGCCACAGCCAAAGATAGTCAGGATATACAGCTGAATTCCTCAGCCAAAGACAAGCAGGGAAAGAGCTGTTCGAAAGCTTTTTCCTAACCACTTATACGGAAGAACCTTAAACTATTCCTCTTTTCTTCCTCCCTAACTTTAGAGAAGACTCCCCCGCCTCCTCCGCATCTCAGCTCTTATCCCGAAGAATCCCTCGTCTCCAACCACCATACCCGGTGATGAGGCCCGCATCGCCCCCGGAGGCTTCATGGACTAAGATCCTGCGGGAAGAAGCCTGTGAAGAACTTCTCTGCGGCTGATAACTTGCAGGAATCTATGCTATAGCCTCAAGGTCACGACTATTCATAATAATGCTTGAGGCAAGGCTTATAACAGGCTCTACATGGGAACAAGTAAAAACGATTGCATAGGCATGGTACGTGATAATGTAATGTTATCCTCGGCTTCCCAGCTAGACCCCTCAAGTAAACTCGCTCTTGGTTGAAACCAAAGGGTATGTGGGGATGGGCGAGTCCACTAGCTCTAGATGCCTCATGTATGTTGCGTCTCCGATAACAAGCCAGTCTTATATTAACGAGGTGCGTGCAAGACTCTCAAACGTCTTTGAGGAGTATGGGTTTAAGAGGCAATTCCTAGTAATGAGGGTAGAGGAAATACCCCCCGACATATACTATTGTGGTAGCCTTGTCATCGTCGTTACCAGTGGTGGCACCGAGAGGCTCATATTGGAGGCCTCTAGGCGCCTTCCCCGTGTAAATATACTAGTAGTGGCCTTGCCGTATGCTAATAGCCTACCAGCAGTGCTGGAAGCCGCACCCCTGTTAGGGACGAGAAGAGCAACACTATACCTTCCATGCATAGACTGTGACGAAGCTAAGAGGAGGCTGAGAGAGGGGCTTACAGCACTGAAGGTCGCCGAGCAGCTGACTACTACGAGGCTAGGCATAATCGGGGGTCCTGCCCCATGGCTGGTGTATAGCTGGGTGGATCCGACGCTGGTACGCGACGCTCTGGGGATAGAGGCTGTCCACATAGATTTAGCAATACTATACCAGGCCTACCTCGAGAGCGATAGCGATGACAAGCTGTTGGAGAAGGTGGTTAGAAGCGCGGAGTCCGTAGAGGTTCCGGGGGAGGATCTAGCTAAGACCATAAGACTCTACAAGGCTCTTAAAAGGATAATAGCTGAGTACAAGCTCGACGCTATAACGCTCAAATGCTTTGACGTCATAGAGAAGCTAGGGATCACGCCATGCCTCGCAATGTCCCTACTCAACAGCGAGGGCATAGTAGCTGGCTGTGAGGGAGACCTTCTATCGGTTACAGCAATGATGATCCTCTCCTGGGTGTCGGGGGGGCCAGTCTTCATGGGCAACCCCTCAATGATAGAAGGCAACCGTATAATGATATCCCACTGTAGCGCGCCACTAGCCATGGCGGGCAGAGGGTATAGTATCCTATCGCACTTCGAGACAGGCAGGCCAGCTGGGATAGCAGTATACTTCCAGGAGGGCTTGAAGGCTACGCTCCTAAAGCTTCGAGACGATGTGAGAGAGATGAGGATAATAGTTGGTAGGATTGTCTCAGGCAGGCCTGAGAGAACCATGCAGTGTAGGAGCCAGTTATGGATAGAGCTTCCCGTGGATCCCGAGGACCTAATACTCGAGAATAGTATGGGGAACCATTACGTAGTGGCCTACGGCGACCACTCCAGAGGGCTAAGGATACTGGCCAGGCTCTTAGGGATACGCTCAGCTATATACAAGTAGTCCTAATGCTAGGATGAGGATAAAAAGAAGGCTAGATGGGGTGGGTGGCTGAACCCTAAGACGCTACTTGCCCTGCTCCTGCTCTAGCACTCCAGCATATCTCTCTCTAAGAACCCTCTTGTTTATCTTACCTACACTGGTCTTAGGCAGTTCCTCTCTCGTGATGATGATCTTGTCTGGTAGCCACCACTTTGGTATAGCGCCTTGATCTACAAACTTCTTTAGGTGGGCCATGATATCGTCTGGCTTTAGCTTCTCCTCGCAGCCTGGCTTAGGAACGATTATTGCTACTGGCCTCTCTTGCCACTTAGGGTGCCTTGCAGCTATAACGGCTACTTCACCCACGCATTCATGCAATGATATAAGGCTCTCCAGCCTTAGCGAGGAGATCCACTCCCCACCGCTCTTGATAACATCCTTGTCACGGTCCATTATCAGGATATAGCCTCTCTGGTCCCAGACAGCTATATCTCCTGTATGGAACCATCCACCGCGCCAAGCCTTAGCAGTCTTCTCAGGATCCTTGTAGTATTCCCTCGTTACCCAGGGAGCCCTCACCACTATCTCTCCCATGGTCTTGCCATCCCTTGGTACATCTCTCATCTCCTCGTCAACAACCCTTAGCTGTACTAGGGGTATGGGGAGCCCTGTCCTCTGAGCCAAGTGCTCCCACTTGACGTCTTCAGGAGCGTTTACAAGGTCGTGTGTAATAGTAGCAATGGTTAGTACTGGTGCAGTCTCGGTTAGCCCATAGCCTACTATGGCTCTAATACCGTTATCCCATGCTAGCTTGGCTAGTCCTCTTGGGAGGGCTGACCCACCACAGACAAAGACGAGGCCCTTTATCTTGTCACGGTACTTGGGGAAGTCGGGATGAGTTAGCAGCATGTAGAGTACCGTCGGCACGCCATCAGTATGTGTCACACCATGCTCGGCCATGAGCCTAAGATAGAGGCCTGCATCGAACCTCCCAGGGAATACCTGCTTAGCGCCTAGTAGTGTCATAGCGTATGGTATACCCCAGCTATAAACGTGGAACATCGGCACTATGTGCATGAAGACACTCTGGTAGTTTAGCTGAAACTCCTTCGGGATGAAGGCCGATACCTGTAGTAGCACTGAGATAGAATGTAGTACGATCTGACGGTGTGTGTGATAAACGCCTTTCGGTAATCCAGTAGTCCCTGAGGTGTAGCACATCGCCGCCACAGTATTCTCGTCCAGCTCCTCGAACTTGTAGCCGCCTTTACCATAGTCTCTCAGCATAGCTTCGTAGTCTAGCACCTCCTTCCCAGCAACCTTGCTTGGTAGCTCCAGCTGCTCACTCTCCCTGAGCACCACTATCTTCTCGACCGTCTTGAGCTGTGGCGCTATCTTCTCCACGAGAGGCCAGAAGTCCTGGTGGGCTATCAGTACCTTGTCCTCGGCATGGTTCATAATATATATGATCTCTTGTGGTGCTAGTCTCACGTTAATCGTGTGGAGCACTGCCCCCATCATTGGTATCGCGAAGTATGCCTCGTAGTGCCAGTGGGTGTTCCAGTCGAGTGTAGCCACCCGGTCCCCCATCTTCCATGCTCCATTAGCTGTCCTTACTCCTAGAGAGGAGAGGGCTGCTGCTAGTTTCTCGACACGATCCCTGAACTCCCTCAATGTGTAGCTCAGCTTATCCCTATAGTATATTCTCTGCTCAGGGGCCATGTAGAGGCCATGGTATAGGAGCTTATCCAGGGTTAACTGGTAATAGTGAGATTCTGAAGCCAAGAGGCAAATCCCCTCATACTCCCATGTTATGCTTAGTGCACCACTAAAAACCTATAATACTATGGGTTAAAAATATTGCTAGGACTATGCCTAGAACGCTCCTAGTACAAGTGTTAGTCTGATAGTGGACTAGATCGGCCACTTCTCCATTCTGTAGGCCATATCCCAGAACATGTACTCGTAGCGGGAGGCTGTGATGAAGAGCCTTTCCAGCTTAGAGGTGTCACCGCCATCCCATAGCCTGTCTACTGCTCCGCGTAGCCTAGAGACTAGCTCATGGTACTCTCTCGACAAGTAAGTTTTAGCCCACTCAACGTAGATCCTCATAGGGTTCGACGACAGCTTATCCCTATGCCGCATCGCTATCTCCTCGTAGCTCCAGAAGCAGGGTAGCACGGCTACCAAGCACTCGAGAGGACTACTTGTAGCGCATGTCGAGACCAGGAAGCCCATGTAGCCCACATTGGTTGGTGCAGGCTCGGCTGAGACCACGTCCTCGAAGCTTAAGCCAAGCTCTCCTAGGAGCCTCCTATAGTTATCCATCTCTATCGTGGCATCCGCGTAGGCTATCTCAAGGGCAAGCCTAGCAGTCTCATAGTCTGCCCGGGATGCTAAGAGCGAGAAGGCTCTCATCATGCCTATAAGGTAGTTGTAGTCCTGTACCACATAGTACTTGAACTTCTCGAGGGGCAGCCTGCCAGTATACAGCTCGATGACAAAGGGGTGCTCCAGTATCCTCTCCCATATATAGCTAGCCTTCTCCCTCAGCATCTCCGTCAAGCCGGCCATGCAGACCACCCTGCTCGAGGGGCCCTTGAGGCCCCAAGGGGGGAGATAGCCGTCCTCCAGGAGTAAAGGAATTAGCGGACGTTCAACAAAGCTTTTGCTATGGTAGCTTACGCATCCTACTAGCATCCTGGGGCTGTAAGGGTCTTGGTGGGCAAGCTTCCTCCAGCACTCATGGAGAAGTACGTGTATAGTAGGCTTGGTGTCCGAGACCCAGCTGTGATAGTTGGGCCGCAGGTTGGCGAGGACTCGGCTGTCATAGACCTGGGTGATGGTAGGGTCCTCGTGGTCCATGCTGATGGTATTACGGGGGCTGTTGAGCTACTAGGCTGGCTGGCCGTGCACATAGTTAGTAATGACATCGCCGTCACTGGGGCTAGGCCACGCTGGTACCTGGCAACCCTCTACCTCCCAGAGGATGCCGACGAGCGTGTTATTGACAAGATAACAGAGCAGATGGATAGAGCTGCCCGCGAGATAGGGGTGATGATTGTCGGAGGCCACACCGAGTTTACGCCTAGGCTTGAGAGGCCCCTGGTAGCTACGACAGCCATAGGAGTAGTTGATAAGGGGAGGTTCGTGAGGACTAGTGGGGCTAAGCCAGGGGATCTCGTGGTGATGACCAAGACTGCTGGCATTGAGGGGACAGCTATACTAGCCTCGGACTTCAAGGATGAGCTGCTTAGGAAGGGTGTGGGGGAAGCGGTGCTGGAGAGGGCTAGGGGCTTCCTAGAGAGAGTTAGTGTTGTGAGGGAGGCGCTCCTGCTAGCAGAGAATAAGCTAGTCACCTCAATGCATGATCCTACCGAAGGTGGGCTACTCGGGGGGCTAAGCGAGATAGCATATGCGTCGGGAACAACCATAGAGGCCTGGGAGGAGAAGATACCAGTGGCTCCTGAAACTAGGGAGATCTGTAGAGCCCTAGGCATAGACCCGCTACGTCTTATAAGCTCAGGGGTGCTCGTGGCAACCGTACCACGCGAGAAGGCCGAGAAAGCACTAGGCCTACTGGAGAGGGAGGGGCTCCAAGCCAGTATTATCGGGGAGGTCGTGGAGAGGAGGGGGAACACCCTAGTAGTCCTCCATAGGAGTAACGGCTCTACAGAGGAGCTTGACAGCGTCTACGTCCACGATGAGCTCATAAGGTTATGGGAGGAATACAAGCGAGGAGGCTAGTACGGCTAGGAGAGCTGCTAAATAGCCTTGCCCTCAACGTTGAACACTAATTGGCTAGTACTCTTCCATGTGGGCGCAGAAACCATGACGCCGGTCTCCAAGCACCTATGTTTTTCGCGATCCTTGCATCCATAACCCTATGAGCGACCATACTAGGCGGGCTAGGAAGTCCTCCCCGCAGGTACTATTGATAAGAGGTGGCCGTAGCACGTTCATAGCTTTTACCGGTCTACGAGGTCTCCCAGGCCCTTGAATCCCCTAGGAGGCTCTAGTGCTAAGTACAAGCAAGTAGCTCCGAAGGGATATACGTGATGTATACTAGTCATCGCCTTATCCTGAGCCCCTAAACAAGCTACTCTAGGTTTTCCTGCACTTCATGAAGACTCCTTAAAGAGCGTCTGGCGGGACTATACGACGGCAAGCTACACGCCATACTCCATGGGCGCCGCTATAGCGGTTCTGCCGGTTCAGCGACCCAACCAGTGTCATACTAAGGCTTAGACTAGCCATGAGCATTCTCCCCCTAGCATCCATGGGCGTAACTGCTGCAACCGTAGACCTACTCAACATATACTCGGCCACCACGACACCTTAGAGCATAGAATCAAAGACGAGAGCCCAGCTATAGTCTTCGCCGCGACCCTGGTCTTCACAAGAATACTTCTATACATAATGATGATAATGATCCTCTATCACCTCTGGAGAAGACGGCTAGAAATATGCATAGCATCATGAACTACTGGGATAGCTGTAAGTCCAGCAGCACCCCCAAGCCTGGGCTACGGCTCGACAATAGCCTTTCTATTGACGGCCTTAGCAACATATTATTACTTCTAGGTACTTAGTTTACCAAAAACTAAAAATCTAAAAAATTAATAAGGTGGAAGAATGAAAAACGATGCAGGGTTAAAAAAAGTCTATTCTCCATCAGAGAGCTGCATGCTACTTCTTACAGCGTTCTTCTAGCGGCTTATACTTGAGGCCTGTCGGGCCTACATACTTCTCTGTCGGCCTTATCAGCCTGTTATTGAGGACTTGTTCTATGTAGTGGGCTGTCCAGCCAACGATTCTGCCCATAGCGAATATCGGGGTGTACATTGGTATCGGTATACCTAGCTGGTAGTAAAGCACTGCTGTGTAGAAGTCGATGTTTGCTGGGAGCTTCTTCTCCCTCCACATTACCTCCTCGGCCTTCTTGAGGACCTTTATCCAGAATTCTCCATCCTTTAGCTGCCTAATGAACTTCCCTGCAACATCCGTCCTTGGGTCGTGGATCTTGTAGATCCTGTGGCCGAAGCCCATTATCCTCTCTTTCTTGGCTAGCTTCTCCAGTATATACTCCTCTATATACTCCTCCAGTGGCTTGCCCTTCTCCTCAGCCTTCTTCTTAGCATCTAGTAACATCTCCATGGCTCTCTCGTTAGCTCCTCCATGGAGTGGGCCCTTGAGGGCACCGATACCTGCTGCTACAGCCGAGTACATGTCGCTTAACGTGCTACCAACTACCCTGACGGTGAAGGTGCTTGCATTGAAGCCGTGATCCATGTAGAGTACTAGGCTTGACTCGAAGGCCCTAGCCTCGAGATCTGATGGCATCCTACCAGTAATCATTCTTAGCACGTCCTTAGCATGGTCTAGGCTTGGATCAGGCCTATAGAAGGTCCCATGGCGTGATAGGTGCCAGCCTGCAGCGAATATTACTGGTAGTTGCGCTATCAGCCTAAGAGCATGATCGTAGAGGAAGTCCTCGTCAAACCTCCACTCCGGGGCATTGTATTGGCCTAGGAGAAGTACACCGTAGCTACCATAGTACATTGGATGGGTCACGGGGGATAGCTTGAGAGCGTCAAAGACCTTCTCGGGGACCTGGCCACGGTAAGTGTCGATCTTCCTCTTAATCTCCTTAAGCTCATCCTCACATGGAAGCTGGCCGTAGAGGATCAAGTGGGCGGCCTCGTAGAAGCTAGCATGCTCGCCTATATCGTCTATGGTGTAGCCACGGTAGATTGTGGCCTCGCCACGGGGGTCTACGCCGCTAATCCTCGTCTCATCCGGGACTACGTTCTGGAGCCCCTTGGGTACAACGATGAGCTTTCCGAGGGGCCCCTCCACCTCTACACACTTGACCTCTACCTTGGACATAGCCTGCCTACCCGAATAGTTTTACCAGATGAATTGTGCACTATTATACGAGGATAAATCAGTTGTGTCATAGGGGCTATGGAGGGCTAGGCACGTTTGCCAAAGAAACTCGGGAGATGAGGAAGCCAGGCCCCGTAATACACGGCCCCCACCAGTATAGTTTCTTGAGGCTAGTGTAGAAGGGTTCCCGTGAGAGCCAGGCTTCCCGGCGGGCAGGCCGAGAAGGCGCATAATTCCTCTCAGAGATCTCCGAGGGAGAAATACGGGAGAGGGCCGCTACCAGCTCATATGAGCCCGAGTCCCGGCAAGCCGCTAGGCCATCTCCTGGAAGAACTCTTCGCACTTGCGCCAGGAATACCTTTCTACGCCACAACATAGCCGAGTTCATGGGGGTAGGTCTTCGGGCTCAGAACCAGGAAGGCACCGAGATTATGCGTGATCGACTTCGTTGACGACACGGTGTAGTGGATTCAGGCGGGTTTTTCTGGAGCCCAGGACTATACCCCTAATCAGACGCGTTACCAGTAGACGAGGCCCCAGATACTTAGCAAAAGTAGGTTTTTAACCTCCTTAATGCTCATAGTCTCTGCCATAGGGTCTAGCCTTGGAGATTAAGCCCCAGCATATTCGTGCGCCTATTGGGAGTATTGCTGAAGATGTAGTGGTGGTTGGTGATCCCGCTAGAGCCCGCTTCCTTGCCGAAGGGCTCTTGGAGGATGCTAGGCTTGTGAACGAGAAGCGCGGGTTCCACGTCTACACCGGCTTCTACAAGGGTCTGAGGGTTAGTGTGGCCGTCCATGGTATAGGGGCTCCTAGCGCTGCTATCGTCTTCGAGGAGCTAAGGGCTTACGGTGCTAGGAGAGTGGTTAGGCTCGGCACTTGTGGAGGCCTAGTGGAGGACCTGGATATAGGCGACTTTGTTGTAGCCACGGGGGCGCTCTACAATCCTGGGGGTACTCTTGGCCAGTATTACCAGGGTGTCTGCCCCGCCGCGTCACCAGATCCCGAGCTCACGCTACTCGTCGCCGAAGAGGCTTCCAAGAGAGGTAGAACGAGGCTAGGCCTCGTCTTTAGTAGTGACGCATTCTATGCAGAGGACCCTATGTTTGCTAAGAGGGTGTCGAGGCTAGGCGCGGTCGCTGTCGAGATGGAGGCTGCTGTCCTCTTCAGCCTCTCATGGATGAGGGGCTATCGTGCTGCAGCCCTCCTCATAGTCTCCGACAACCTTGTTGTGCCCGGGAAGGAGGAGCTGAGGAGCCACGAGGAGCTCGAGGAGTATGTTGCTCGTGGAGGCGAGGCTGTGCTAGAGGCTTTACGAAGGATGGCTGGCCGGTCGTAAGCTGTTTAAGGCTCCTCAAGGACTTCTAGCAGATATATCGATTGATGTATCTGAAGGCGAGAGGGTCTTCATGGCAGGGGGCGAAGTGATGGTAGCGGAGAGGCTTGTAAAGAAGTATGGCGAGGTACTAGCACTAAGAGGGGTCAGCTTTAGGGTTAGGAGGGGAGAGATATTTGGGTTCCTAGGCCCGAATGGAGCTGGCAAGACAACCACTATGCACATACTAGCAACACTACTCAAACCCACTTCTGGTAGAGCAGTGGTAGCAGGCTATGATGTGCTTGAGGAGCCTAGGGAGGTTAGGAAGAGGATAGGCATGGTATTCCAGGACCCCAGCCTAGACACCGATCTAACAGCATACGAGAACCTATACATACATGGAAAGCTCTACGGGGTCCGTGGCAGGGAGCTGGAGGAGAGGATAAGGGAGCTACTAGAGTTCGTGGAGCTATGGGAGCATAGAGATAGGCTTGTTAAGACCTTCTCAGGCGGTATGAGGAGGAGGCTTGAGGTAGCAAGAGCGCTTCTCCACGACCCTGAGATCCTCTTTCTAGACGAGCCAACACTAGGCCTCGACCCACAGACAAGAGCCCATATATGGGAGTATATTAAGAGGCTTAGGAGGGAGAAAGGGGTCACCATATTTCTGACAACCCATTATATGGATGAGGCAGAGGAGTTATGTGATGAGATAGCAATCATAGACCGTGGGAGGATCATAGCTGAGGGGACAGCAGAGCAGCTCAAGTCGATGATAGGCGATGAGATAGTATACCTCACAGTCGAGGGCAACGGGGATCCTTGCAGGACGCTAAGCATGGGCTTCGTGAAGGAGTGTAGGAGGCTGGGAGGCTCCAGGCTATCACTAAGAGTAGTGAACGCTTCTGAAGCACTACCACTACTCATACAGAGGGCTTCTGAGAGCGGGTTTAAGGTTAGAGAGGCAAGCTATAGGAGGCCAACACTAAATGACGTCTTCCTACACCTCACTGGTAGGGAGATAAGGGATACTGGGGCCGAGGCCTTCGAGACCATGAGGATGATTATCCGCAGAGGTAGGTTTTAGAGGGGATGGTGTTTCATGGGGATAGTGCTCGACTCTATATATGTTACTACTTATCGTGAGCTCAAGAGGTTTGTTAGGTCTAGGTCTAGGATTATAGGCTCTATAGTGAACCCTATCATCTGGATGGTGTTCTTCGGGCTCGGCTTCTCCAGGGCTTTGAGCGTGCCTGGGATCGCGGCACTCTTTGGCGGCGTGGGCTATATGCAGTTCCTAGCTCCAGGCATCATAGCTATGGCAGTCTTTACTGCTAGCCTGATAAGCGGGATCACGCTCATCTTTGACAAGCAGTTCGGGTTCTTCAAGGAGGTGTTGATAGCTCCTGCTCCACGATGGTCTGCGCTCTTCGGCAGGATACTAGGTGATAGCATTGCGGCTGTACTGCAGGGTGCTATGATGCTGGCTATAGTCTTCCTCATAGTACCCGGACTTAGTCTTCTCGAAGCCTAGTTTCTCTAGCCTATAGCCTGCTCGTCGCTATAGGGTTCTCCTCGCTAGGGATAGTGCTAGCGATGAAGATTACTAGTCACGAGGGCTTTCAACTGATCATGAGCTTCCTAATCCTCCCACTAATATTCCTTAGCGGGGCCTTCTACCCTGTAAAAACAATGCCTGGCTGGATGAAGCTCCTAGCCCTCGTAAACCCCTTAACATATGGTGTTGATGGGATGAGGTATTGGCTTGTAGGGGTCTCCGAGATAAATCCCATAGTAGACTTAGTGGTCTTGACGGGCCTGGCGGGTGTTCTCGCGATAGCTGCCTCAGTCCTCTTCGAGAGGGCCACGCTGGACTAAAGACCCATGTACCTCTTTATAATCATGGCTATATCCCTTGATAGCTCGTCCAAGAGCCTTATGAAGCCCTCCTCGTCAAACATAACTAGGTTCATGCCTTCACGTATCTTCCTCCGGATCTCTAGAAGCTCGGGGGTCGCTAGGCCCTCGGACTCCATTATGTCTATAAGCCTGGCAGCTGCATCTATGAGCCTTAGTGGCCCGTAGAGCTGTGGCTCGTCCACACAGCCCCTCGCACTAGTTATAAGGAATGATAGTAGCTTGAAATGGGGGTCTCCCGCGATCCTCCCGGGCTCAGCCCTAGTACTTGTCAACATGGAGCACCTCCTTCACACTCCTCCTCTTGGGAGGCTCTGGTTTCTCCCTAGGATAGCCCAGGGTCAGCATGAGTACGGGCTCTATGTGGTCTGGTATGTCTAGGAGTATTTTTAGTGCTTGCTTGTTGAAGGAGAGTACAGGGCAGCTACCCAAGCCTAGAGCATAGGCCATGAGCATCATGTTTTGGGCCGCCATAGCGGTATCCATGACCGCCATTAGCTCCCCCATCCTACCCCCCTTCCTAGCTATCTCCCGGTTATAGCATAGTACTAGGATGGCTGCTGGATCGCCGAAGAGACCTGGTGAGACCATCTTAATAGCCTCTATCAGCTTCTTGTCTCTCACGAGAATGAACTCCCTAGGCTGGAGATTACTACCGCTTGGAGCCCAGATACCCGCCTCCACTATCTTCTCAAGCAGCTCGTCAGGTATGTCCCTGGGTTCGTAGTCTCTAATACTCCTCCTACCCTTAATGACCTCCATTAGTATCTCGGCTTTTTCTGGGAGCTGCAAGACTCGGCGCCCCCATACTATTCCTGGGCTAAGGCATGCATTAAACTTCCCACATCTCTTCCTTAAGAACTTGGGGGTGCTAGCCTTATGACCATGTTCGCTTTGAGGCTCAGAGAGGACTTGTCCAGGGCGTTAGGGCTCCTAGAGGATCAGTATCGCTCTGCTCCTAGGCTCGAACCTAATTGCTTCCTCGCGGTGGGCGCTGGCGATAGCTATGCTGCTGCACTAGCAGCCTCAGCGTCTCCTACGGCCCACGTGGCGGCCATAGATCCCTTGGAGGCTGTTGTATCGGGGATCACTAAGAGAATGGCTAGCGAGGGCTGCTGGATGCTAGCTATAAGTGTTGGTGGTAGGACTAGGGAGGTGCTAAGAGCCGTCGAGAAGTATAGGGGTCTCGGAGGCCGAGTTGTAGCTATAACAGGCGACCCCGAGTCCCCCCTGGCTAGGGTAGCTAATGAGACCGTGACCCTCCTATCCCACGCGAGTGTGATGGGTGTTGGAGCTGGACGACAGCTCTTGGTCTTAGCAGCACTAGCCGGGCTTCTAGGATCCAAACCCCCTAGCTCCTCCTGGAGGCCTAGGGCGCCCTGCATAAGCTTCCCAACTCCTATAGTCTATACTGGTGCTGGCGAGGGGCTCGCATCAGCAGTCTATGCGGCGATGAAGGCCTACGAGGTGTTCGGTGTAGGGTCTAGATGGTTCCACCTAGAACAGCTAGTACACGCCCCCGTGTTCTCGGTCTCAGAGCCCATAATAGTGTTCTCGTCCAGCCTAGCTGAGGCGGGAAGCAGGGTCTCCGAGGTCGCTGATACCCTAGGGGAGGCAGGCTACGTAGTACACGTTATCGAGGCAGCCGAAGACCCTTGGACCACAGCTATAGGCCAGGCAGCATACATAGTGGAATGCCTTGCCTCGACGATAGAGTCCATGGGGCTCGATCACCCGAGGTACCAGGATCACCCCGAGCTAAAGAGGCTCACCCAGCTCATATACCAGTCCAGCTAGCTCGAGGCCTCAGAGCCATGGCCATGGGAGGCTTCGCCTCTAGACACTATTTCGGACTAATACGGCTCGAAATAGGGCGATGTCTCGATGTCTCTAAGAGTATCTATGGTGTTTAATAAATTGTGGAGATGAGGGCAAAGAGAACTAGAGTTTTCTAGTGAAGAAAATTATCACCGTGATAATGGGGGACTCGAATGAAATAATACATGGAGCACCCATAGGTGTAACGAGAAACTCTATGTACCTTCTCCAGCCAGAAGGCAAAGAGGATTAGTTCTAACCAAGGCAAGATGTTCGTAAGATTATAGCGCTAGCAGTTGATGACGTAGCAAAGCCTGCCGCACCGACCACTCCTAGAACCCACTTAGGGTACGTGATCTCTATAGCCTTTAGTATAGCCTCGTCAGACACCTTGAGTTTAAGGCCTGCTGCAGCCACCGTGAGCCCAGCCAGTACTACTGGTGGTAGTTACGAAAAACGAGTATAGTGGTAAGACAACGTAGGTCTTCTTTAGGGGTTTTATATCCCTAGCGTCAAAGATGCTAGGCTATAAGCTAGCGAGCCATAGGCGAAAGCATACATTATGGGCATGCCGCGGCTCAGCGACACCCAGGAATGCATAGACACCGTGGATCTCAGCTACAAGCAGCATATAAGGGAGGATAGCGCTTAGAGTTCTACCAGAGACGAGATAGCCTTCCAGGCTAAACCTCCTCTTAAGCCCCGTCAGCACACCGACAACAAGTGCTAAGACTATCCAGCCAAGGATGGTAGAGAGGGATATCAATGCCTCAACCCCGGCCACAGCCATCCACCCTCACACCCCATCCCATAAACCCTATGGAGGCATAGCGACGTCAATGCCGTCCATAGCGTAGCCCAGAACATCAGTGGGGGCATACCAGCTCTCAAGGGCCCAGGCCTATTAAAGAACAGCGATACAATGACATAGGCTATCCATGGTATAGCGCCAAGGACTATAGCCCATAACCTCCTCCGACTAGCCATACAGCCACACCCCAGTTAGGCCGTCAACCTACCTGGCCTCCATACCATCTCATAATTATTTCATAATTATCCTAGAATTCTACTTATTAAACTAATTAAGCTAATCTAGACCTCCCGCTGGATAATCTTAAGGGAGACAGGGTAGGTTGGTAGGAGAGGAATGTAGGCACTATACTACCTGGTCGACCATAAGCCTGCTCCCAGAGACTGGTATAGCCTAAGCCTCTTCCAGGCTGCTTCTCAAAGAAGTAAGAATAATCAAGACCTCAAGAACTTCTATTCTCTTTAGGAACCTTTAATTATGCGGCTAGCACCCTATTAAAGTGGTGCGGTGTTTTGAAGTGGAGGCTAGCTCTACTAGCTATGGCCATCGTTCTACTCTTGGCATTCTCGTCTATACCCCTTAAGGGGCTTGCTGCTAGTGGGGCTTCAAGCGAGAAGGGTAGGGTTATCGTTGAGATAGTGTTCTCGAGGCCTATAACCAGTGCTGATATCACTGCAGTTGAGAGTCTTGGAGGGAAAATAATCTATAAGCTTGACGAGATAAATGGGCTAGCAGTATCCATAGAGGCTGGCAAAGTAGGGGAGTTGGCAAAGCTTAACGGGGTTGAGAGGATAGGATTAGCTGGCAGGGTCTACGCTCTGGGAGAAACCCTACCATCAAACTGTAGTCTTCATGGCACCATCCTCACCTGGAACCTCGACATGATAAACATACCCACGGTCCACGAGGTCTACGGGCTGGACGGATCCGGTGTCTACATAGCAGTCCTCGATACAGGTCTCGAGCCTGAGTGGCGCAACTACTTCCCAGCTGATAGGATAGACGCTAAGCATGCAGCTGCATTTCTAGGAGCTATGGCCACGGCCTATAGTGTTACTGGGGAGGTGCTTAACAAGAGGGCATGGGAGGCTGACACTAATGGTCATGGAATGCACGTCACTAGTACAATCATAGGCTTTAGGGTCTATGACTTCTACACGGTGGATGGCATAGCACCTGGGGCCATAGTAATACCGGTGAAGGTGCTAAGCAACTATGGCTGGGGCTTCACAACAGACGTAGCCGCCGGGATATACTACGTCGCCCAGCTCTACAAGGCTGAGGTCGAGACGGGAGGTGACGTACTACCGCCAAAGGGTGTCGTAAACCCCATCGTGATAAGCATGAGCCTAGGCGGACCAGAGTTAAGCCCCCTCGAGAAGGCGGCCATAGACTATGCCATCAGCCAGGGAGTATTCATAGTAGCTGCTGCCGGGAACGAGGGGGAGAAGGGAATGACCTATCCAGGAGCCTACGAGCCAGTAATCTCGGTAGGAGCAGCTGGGTGGACTGGCGAATGGAGCATTCCGAGATGGTGGAGACAGGCAGATGTACCAGAGAACCTCACGGGCCAGGTCTATGTGACAGACTTTAGTAGTAGGCAGCTACCAGGCCAGGATCTCGATGTACTCGCCCCTGGAAGCTGGGTTGTAGGTCCCTACACGCCCTACGGAGCAGCCCATCCACCATACTGGGCCCAGGGGGTGCCAGGCCAATACTATTACCTAGCAGGGACATCGATGGCCACACCGCATGTGAGCGGGGTGCTAGCATTGCTCCTTCAGCTCGATATGAAGGATGGGAGAATAGATCTCAACCAGACAATGGCTGAGGAGCTGCTCGAGTCAACAGCTCTACCAATAACATGGTACAATGCCACCGTGATAAACCCCTTCACGGGGAGCCCTGAGCTAGTAAGCTGGGGGCCCAACGCTACTGGTAGCGGGCTCGTACAAGCAGACAAGGCGGTAGAAAAGCTAATGAGCATGCTAGGCGCAAGCTAGGCCCCATATCATCCTCAAAGGTTTTTCCTTCTTCCCCCTCATAGGCTTTACTTGAGGACTACTGCCTAGAGTCTACCATAGCCTTAAAGGGTTGATCGTAATCCTCCTAGACGGCTTCATAAGCTTCACATGCTTGTATGCTGTCTCCGCATCCATCCTAGCTCCCTAGCCACCTCCCCCTAGCGCACACATGGGTCTTCACGGTTAGAGCTGCTGCACCAGTTTCCACGGCTGCTCTCTGTATTTGGCTCCTCTAGTGCCCCTTCAAGTGCGTTCCCGGTAATCTCAATGTAACCTAGAGCCCTATTCCTGGATAGAGGGTTCAGTAGCCTGGCCAAGCACTCTCCAATGAAGGCATTAAGCCTGTAATCCTCTCCTCGATTAACAGATAAGAGCCTACCATGAACCATCATGGCGCCACCTCCGAGATGCCGGTGCGGGCTAGATGAGGCCCCTCTAGTTCCAACCCAAGTCCTGGGGCAGAAACTATGGTCGCTCTTAGACCTTTGAGGGAGGAAACGCTTAACTCCGGTATGCATCCTCCCATAGACTTGGCCGACACCCGTGCGAGGCCCAGGAGGAGGACCTGGGGCTATGAGCACGGGGCCGGCTGGAGGCCGAAACCACCTCCCTCCTATTAGTCTTAGAGGATGCTCCTTCTTGGGCGAGTTTAATGGTTAGGCTCTGCTAGTTGGCGTCCCTCATGCTAGTGTTAGGCTGGGTAGCCTCTACTAGCCTGGCTTGTAGCAGGCTATGCCTAGGCTATAGGGTGGCAGTAGCGGCGGCCATAGCCTTCTACTGAGACCTTTTAGCTGGGCTTTAGGGCCCGCATTGAGAGCCTCCTAGGCCTCGTCCTTGCAGCTGCCTCGACCATAAGGGTGTTATTTAGCTGGCGTGAGGGGAGCACTATTAGTCCCCATTGGGGATAGAGGTTCTCGGCCTCAGGGGTGGGGAGAAGAGCCGTGACTAGGGGTCGTAAGGTAATAGAGGAGCTTCGTAGGATCCTGGAGCCCCTCAACAAGGAGATATTGGAGCACCCTGTCCTTGTACTAGCAGAAGAGGGTAGGCTTCCCAGGGAGAGTATTAGGAGGTTTGTGGTCAACCAGCTATACATAGTACCCCACGATATGAGGAGTCTTGCAAGACTACTCTCTAGGTCTAGGGCCATTGATGAGATAGAGTTCTTCAAGCAAGCATTGGATGGAGACTACAAGGCGTTACACGCGCTCCGTAGGCTAGCAGGGGAATTAGGCATAGACCCGGATAACCCGGGTGAGCCAGACCCAGATGCCACTGCCTACACCCACTACCTAGCATGGCTTTCAAGCTACGCCTCACTAGGCGAGGCAGCAGTAGCACTAATAGTAAACCTTCCAGTATGGGGGGCGAACGCCACGAGACTGGGGAGAGCACTGAGAGAACGATACGGGATAACCGAGACAGAGTTCTTCGAACTATTCTCGGGCCCCTACGATGGCCTGGAAAGAGCAGCAGAACCCATAATAGAAAGATACTTGGACATGAAGGCATACAGGATAGTAGCCAAGACAATACAACACTATGAGAAGAAATTCTGGGATGCACTACTAGGATCCAAGGCCTAATAGGGGGAATGAGCCCGGGTAGAACGCCTCCTAGCCTCTACAAGAAAGCTGGATAGACGTACCCTCTAGATACTTGTAGGGAAGGAGTGGGGGCGAGGAAGCCTCCCCGGGGAGCCGCAGAGCGGATAATCCATGCTATTTTATTTTGATGAGCTTCTTGTATGTGCCTTTGCTGACTAGCTCCTTTAGCTCCCCAGGTTCTAGGAGTTTTATGTCCAGTGTTATCTCGGCTGGTACACCCAGCTCCTCCGCCTCACGCTTGACCGCTATTATCGTCTCAAGGGTCTTCAAGCGCGGGTCGTCGACCACGATTACTATGTCGAGGTCGCTGAACACTGTTATCCTGTTCTCCGCGACCCCTCCTACCACGTATACCTCACGGCAGCTGCTACCTAGGATCCTAAGACACGCTTGCGCAGTCTTCTCCGCGGCCTCCCTCCAGCTTGCCGCTAGGATTTTTATCCTCTCGAGCGCGTATGCTGGCCACCCTCTCCTCAACCCTAGCTAGCACCTCTAGGGCCTCTTCAGCCGTCCTAACGCATAGCCTGGCCTGCTTCTCCCCATAGGTTATGGCACCATACCTGGCCATAATATAACTCTCCTCTAGCATGTCGAGAGCATCCCGGTGATCCGCCCGAACCTACCTATTAGCCTAGCCTCCTCCTCGGCACCAGCATCCATGAACAAGTTACGTAGTCTTGCTAGGAGGGTTTTAGAGCCATGCATCCTAGGGGTCTCCCCGAAAAACCTGTAAAGGGCAGCCTTCACAGCTAGCTGGATAGCCTCCTCAGCGTTAAAACAGGCTCCATCATAGTCCCTGTCTTCGAGGTCTCTCAGAGCCCGGACAAGGAACCTCCTAGCACGACGCCATAGCAGTTGATGGAGGAGTCCACTCAAGACCCTAAACCATGGTATAAGGGGGCTAGGCTGAGCATAAAATGAGGTTAGCAGGCTAGTCTTATAAGGCTTCACGGGTTTTAACTAACTCGCATCCCTCACAGCAGATTACTGCTTCGCTGCCCTTCACCCCATCCACGGCCTCCTCGAAAACGAAGAATCGGTGAAGACGATGGGACGCCTTCAAACCCCTCGTGACCCCCCTAAGCACGGGATGAGTGCTTAGAGGAGTATGGGGAGGAGGCTTTATCCTGGGAAGGCCGGGGTAAGCGTCACAGGCTATGAGAGGGTAAAGACCATGCTCCGGCCTGTCTTAGCTACTTAGCTCTTAGCTGCTCTAGTACAATCCTTAGTGCATCGCGTACTCTCGTCCCGGTCACGGTGATCACTTTTACTCCTAGGCTTTGTAGTGCTGCGTAAGCGTTCGGGCCCAGGGCCGGCCCAGCATAGACTGTTGCCCTTGCATCAGCTACTGCTTGCGCAGCCTTCACCCCAGCACCGCTAGCTGCCTGAGCCCCGGGGTTCTCGATCACCTTTACCTCCTTCACCTCCCCGCTAGACTCGTCCACATCAACTATGGTGAAAGTTGGTGCTCTACCAAACCTATCGGCCAGGCTGTCGTCAAGCCCTCCCTTGTTTGTAGCAAAGGCTATCCTGACCATAGCATCCACCCATGCTAGATGATTAACGCGGAGGGTAACGACTAAATAAGTGTTGTTACAGCGTCACTGGCTCTAAGTATGGAGCCTGTTGTATAGACTCTAAGCCCGGGAGCCTCATCACCATAGCTACTTCATAGGAGGCGGTCTGGTGCGAGGGGCTATAGGCTACCCGATGAGGGCCACCTCTTTAGGCTCATGCCTCGACTACCCCTCTCTTCAGAGCCCCTATGTCCCTTCCATACCTTTACCCCGTAAAACTCGTAGAGGCTTTCCCCTACACCTGTAGCCCCTTATACGGCATCAGTGATGATAGCTACCATGTCACCTATGTTAAGTGGAAAGCAAGTCCCCACGGCACTGCCCCACTTGCAGGGACAGTACGTGAACGGTAAGCTTGAGCTAACAATGCCAGGAGCTTTGCTAGAAAAGGATTAACGGCATACGCCTGGAAGTAATGCTGGTGCGCTGACGGCCTTGGATCTACGGATATCTAGGCTTGTAAGCTGCCTAGAACCGAACTTTACTCAATACCCTGCGCTCTTAGGGGAATCCTAGCACTACAATGCTATGAAAGAGCTTTATGTAGAGTCGGTTCTAAAGAGGCTTAGTGTCATGCTCATAGCTGCCTAGAACTACTAGTAGGAATTCATAGTAATAGGGAGGGTCTTTGCCGTCAGAGCTCCTCCCATCCACCTATCCCCCTAGAGGAGATTGTTCCCTCCCCCTCTTCTACTAAGAGTATTGATGGCCTGCTGCAGGGCTTGTGAGTAGGAATTATAATTAGATTGTGCTCCTCCTTGTCCTCGGCTAATGTTGTTGGGAGGTGTCAGTGTGGGAGTGGCTGGTGTTCTTCGTGTTAGCGGTGTCGTTGTTTGCCGTGTCTTGGAGCGTTTGAATAGGTTTGTTGTGCTGGTTGAGAGGGATGGTGTTGTACGTGCTCATACTAATAATACTAGTAGTATGCGTGGCCTCTTGGTTAGAGGTAGGAGGGGGTATTGTCTTCCTAGGAGTGATGGGAAGACTAGGTATAGGCTTATAGCATTAGAAGAACTAGGGTTTAATAGAGCAGCGTTGATCGATACAAGCCTGCAAATGAGAGCCTTCGAGGAGAGTATTAGGAAGAACCTTCTACCATGGCTCCAGGGGTGTAGTGTTTCTAGGCGTAATCCTAGGGTCGGGCACTCTGTACTAGACTACCTACTTTCCTGCAATAAGACCAGGGTTTTTGTTGAGGTCAAGAGCGCTACTTTACGCCTAGAAGGAGATAGGGCTGCGTATCCAGAGCCTGCTAGTATGAGGGGGCGGAGACACGTACTAGAGCTAACCGAGCTGGCTAAGCGAGGGGAGAAGGCGTTACTGGTCTTTATAGCTGGCCTGCCTCGCGTGAGAGCCTTCACACTAAATGTTGAAGCTGACCCCCTGCTTCCAGAGCTTGTTAAGCACGCCATAGAAGCTGGTGTGACTGTTAAGGCTATTGCTATGAGCTTCGAGCCAGAGACAGGGTGGATTGTGCTAGAAAACCCGGACCTCAGGGTGGAGCTTTGAAGAACCAAAGAGGAGGCTTTCTTTAAGTCGGCTGGGAAGACCGTATTCGTAAGACTATATTCCTAGTTCCTGGACACCACGCATACCTAGCGTAGTAATGTTAACTTATCATTCGAGCCTCTAGCAGCAACAATTCTCTCCTACATGCGCTTAACTTAGGAGGTGTAGACGGGTGACGGGGGCGCATAGATAAGCCCAGCTAGCCGTAGTAGCATAACAGCCGCCGTAATAGCCGTGGAAGCAGTTATTGTACTATTGGCCTCGGGCACCAATACCTTCACGATGGTATAGTAGCGGGTATGTTACAGACAGCTATACAGGTTGAAGCAGGCTAAGAAATAGCTACGCCATTGACAGCTGCACA
Source organism: Pyrodictiaceae archaeon (assembly GCA_040514295.1). Classification (GTDB taxonomy): domain Archaea; phylum Thermoproteota; class Thermoprotei_A; order Sulfolobales; family Pyrodictiaceae; genus JBEVCE01. The sequence continues at coordinate 33,422 of JBEVCE010000103.1, forward strand.
TAATAGTGAAGCCCAAGGCCAGCGACTCGGAGCTAGTAATGGTTAGCAAGGTGTTCGTGATTGTCTACGCCCTACTAGCACTACTACTGGCCATATTCGCTGGCGGCAGGCTAGTAGCCTTACTCCTCCTTAGGATATTCTTATTCTGGTATAACACATTCTGGTATAACACAAATGTTCCCGGGGCGGTACCGAGCATGTTCTGGAAGAGAGCGGATAAGCGGACAATAGGGGCTGGCCTTGTGGCGGGCCTAGCTACGATAGTTTATCTCAGGTTCTTCGGTCCAGGAAACTATCTGGGGGTACACTTCGGGCTATGAGAGCTAATAGTAAACTTCATAGTAGTATTGATAGGCTCCCTCTCCGTGGAGGAGGATAAGGCCTACATCGGGTTTAGGAGGGGCTTGAAGGAGCCAAGTAGCCTACTATCCTAACCTCCTCTCCACATTTCTCCTCCCAGCCTACTAAGCTCCCTCATTATAGCCTCTATAAGCTTCTTAGCATTCTCCTCAGCGCTAGCCTTTACTGTGTCGAGCTCTAGCTCGGGGTTCTCTGGCGGCTCGTAGGGATCGCTTATACCAGTGAAGTGGCTTATCTCGCCTCTAAGCGCCCTCTGGTAAAGCCCCTTAGGATCCCTCTTAATACACTCTTGTAGGGGGCACTTGACGTAGACCTCGAGGAAGGGTATACCCTCCTCCTCCACGATCTCCCTAACCTCCCTCCTAACATCACGATAGGGTGATACGAAGCTGCAGAGCACTATGACACCATTCCTAGCGAGAAGCCTGGCTATCCACGCTACTCTAAGCAGGTGCCTCCTACGCTCTTCCCTGGTATAGCCAGCGTCAGGGTTTATGGTTCTACGCACCCAGTCTCCGTCGAGGAGTTCGACCCTATAGCCCATACTCCTAAGCTCCTTAGCCGCGATAGAAGCTATAGTAGTCTTCCCGCTAGCAGGTAGACCCGTAAGCCAGGCAACCAAGCCCTTCTCTAGGCATATAAGCCCTTTATGCATGGCTCAGCAAACCTCGAGAGCTAGGGATATGCTTAAAGCCTAGGGTAAATCCCCCTATGCTCCGTGCCCTCTCCAATCCGCTCTGCTAAGGCAGATTCTTCTTTAAAACCGAAGCGGGGCATCGCAGAACAGTTTCATAGGATGAGACTAGACCTCTAACTCAAGCCCCTACCCCTCTTGGAGCATCCCCCACGATAGCTGATTATTGGCCTGCCTCCCCCTGAGGAGATACTCTCCGGCTACCCTCTTCTCTCGTTACGTAGGTGGGCTGGAACACCGCTTGCTGCACCCAGGATAGCATATAGCTAGAAGGGCGGAGTTGTTGAGGTAGCCTAATCCACGCAGCATGATGTACAGAGTAGAGGTGGTGCCAGAGCTCCTTAGCGAGGTAATGATGCTAGAGCCTGACGACATAAACTCCCTCGGGAAACCCTCCAGCAGGCTAGCCTGAGGGCCTCTAGCCAAAACAATGTCATCGAGACAGAGATAGCGTTCATACGTGTCCTAGGAAACTACGTTAGATAAGGGGCTACATCCTCCTACGGCATGATGCTAGAAAAGGTAGGCTAGAGATACTAGTGTGGGACTAGCCCTACTATCCTTGGCAGGGTGCCTGCGTTTTGTCAGAGCTACGTATCCCCGAGACCCTAGTCTCCGCCTTAGAGCGCGAAGCTGGGCGTAGGGGTGTCGAAGCCGAGGCCGTCCTGCTAGAGCTACTCGACCGTATACTTAGCGAGAGGGAGAGGATCGTAGCTAGGCTCGAGACTGCCCGAGGGCTCCTAGACTCCGCCCATGGGCTCGCTAGAGAGGATCCCCATAGGGCTCTAGGCAAGGCCTGGACTGCTATGGTTCTATGCCTCTCCGCCTACGCTGTTGCACGCGGCCTCGAAGAGCCAAGGAACATTCAGGGCTACTGGATGGTGGCTGAGAAGCTCTCGGAAGAGGCTGAGGAGGCTATCGACGGCTGGTATGCTGGTATAGCAGCTCTCATAGCTAGAGAGGAGAAGGTAGAAAGTAGGAGGCATGCCGAACTCATAGTCTCGAGGATAGAAAGGCTCTACGAGAAGACCAAGGAGCTTGTCGAGAGAGAATAGACCAGCCCCCTACTCTTCCTTCCATTTTCTTGGCGCCTAAAGCTTCTGATTAACCCTAGGCCCATACCACCATAGGCTTTGATTACATAGCTCGCTAGCCTTTCTTTCAACAATCCAATCCTCCCTCTAAGCCTCCCGCTTACCTACAACTAGCATGAGGCTCTGTGATCTCGGCGGTCACCCTACGACGTATATAGCTGCCACTATCAGCACCAACCATAGGATAATCCATGGTCCTCCAAACAACTAGCCGAAGCCAGCACCTCAGCCACAAAAAGGGCAGTACATTATCCTGGTCCACCCCCAACCCTAAGGAGGTAGAAAGGTTCAACGGCCATTAACGTATAGGGCTATGCTTAAATCATGCCGTGTTGCGGACGGTTCAAAATACTCTATAAAAGCGGAAGATAGGTAAAATTATCTATGAGAGAAAATTTATGTTATGTTTACTGTTGGATTGTGGAGGCAAGTATCTAGATATCACAAATGATTCATTTAATTGATTCTATTAACTCAAACTATGGTAAAACATGGAATGATACGTACGGGGCCTAGCTTATTAATAAGAGGGGGGCTACGGCTCATAGCTGGGGGATGAAAGATGCCAGGTGGAGCTCGTAGGTTTGAAAGCCCTGTAGAGCTCGTGGTCTCCAAGAGGAGGCTACGAGAGATCCTCTGTAAGCGTAGAGTAGTAATTGCCCTGTTTACAAGCCCTACATGTCCAGCGTGCCAGATGTTCAAGCCAATATTTTACGCCTACGCTGCTATGGCTAAAGAGCAGGCTGGAGACGATGTAGCGTTCATAGAGGTGGATGTAGAAGTATTGCTTGAGGAGGCTCTTAAGCTAGGAGTTATGGCTACACCTACTATACTGGTATTCGAGTCTTGTAAGCCAGTGGATGGATTCCAGGGCCTTGTAGACCCAGCTACGCTGGCTGAGTTGCTAGCACCCTATACTAGGGCAGAAATACCCGTAGAGGATCTTGAGAGGATTTGGCTAGACGACCACTACTTAAGGTTTGCTTAGCCATGGCTCCTTTATCTTGATGCCCGTGATACGGGTCAATGCCTTAGCGTCGATTATACTTGTCCCTGCCCCCTCCTCGGCTGGGGTTTTAGCCCTCTTAGCTATAACTGGTAGCCCGTAGCTGGATAGTATTCTCCTTAAGAGTTCCTTACCCCTTACCCCTTGTCCTCTGAGGCAATCAAGTGGAGTAGATAAGACTGTCTCGATGACCTCGTCTGAGAGGATAGGGGCGCAAGCTTTGACCCCCATACATTCTGCTAGCTCTAGACCAGGATACCGGCCCCTAACACCCATTTCTAGCACTTTCTCATGGAGTTCATTGCCAGGTAGTAGGGACATAAACCCATAGCCTGCGAAGAGTTCATCCCCACCATCCCCTAAGAATATACAGTTACAGCCACTCATCAAAGCCTCCTCGAGGATCCTGGCGAAGACGAGATCGTTCCTAACCTCTATGCTCTCAGCCCTCCCAGTACACTCCACTATGAGCCTAGTCCTGCTAGCTATGTACTCTTCTGTCACAGGGACTAGCTTCAACCCTATGCCGAGGCTTCCTGCAACATAGAGGGCGTATGGAAGATCCCTAGGCAAGCCATCCACGTAGTAGGCTGTGAAGCCACGTAGGGGGAGCCCCTCAAGCCTAGCTGCTAGCGCTACGACACTAGTATCGATTCCACCGCTTAGGGCTATGCAGTTGCAGCCACAGCTCCTCACAGCCCTCCTAATCGCATCGAACACTCTCTCCGAGGCTGCTACGCAATCATAGCCAGCCATCACTAATACCCTCTAGTGGGGCGGCATAGGCTCCCATAGAGGCTGCCAATCCGGCTCATCCCTGGATAATAGTAGCTTATAGAGCTCTAGATGCCTACGAGCCATCCTCGGCCATTGTGTTCTAGCAGCATAACTGAAGAGCTGAGAGCTATAGGCTACCACCATGTCATAGTTCTCCACAACCCATTTAATTCTTAAGGCTAGGTGATTAGGATCCTCGGGAGGCACTGTAAGCCTAGGAGCATACTGGTATAGTTCTACGAGCTTAGGTATCCTAGTGCCTATGATGGGCTTGAGGCTCCCCATGGATAGATGAAGGACGCCGCTAACACCATACACCCATGGTTTATCCCGGTAGGGTAGCACTAGTATGTCTGCCAGGGCTGCTATAGCCAACATAGTATCGTGGTCAAGGTATCGTGGCAAGACGATAGCATTCTCAAGATCCTCAAGATCCTCTAGCACGTCGGGCTCAGTGGGCTCGCCAGCTACTAGGAGAGTAGTATTCCTATCCATCCTCCGTGCAGCCTCGACGAGGAGGTCTATACCCTTATCCCTCTCAAGAAACCCCATGGTGGCGAGCACAATTCCCTGTAGCCTGGACTCGTCAATATCAAGCATTGATGCTATAAGCCTACGCGGGTAGCCCAGAAACTTGTTTATTAGCGTGCCGTGAGGTATCCTCCATATCCTCCTAGGGTCGACTCCTTGAGCTATAAGCTCCATCTCCTGGAGCACGCTATGGACCACTACAGCATCCAGCGCGTCTAGGTATGGCTGTAGTACCCGGGAGCCCTCATAGCTAGAATGATACACAGTATGCAGGGTCATGACGATACGCTTGGCTACGCCTTCCTCCCGGAGCCCCACTAGAGTTCTCAGAATGCCATTATTGAGACCAAATATCGAGTATTCATGCTGCACGTGTAGGACATCGAAATCCCCATTAGCCCTGATAGCTTCAGCGAGCTTACTGTAGCTCTGCTCGCCTCTCTCAAAGCTAGGAACCACCTTGACTCCTACATGCTTATCAACATACTCATCCCAGCCAGCATCACTACTAGAGAAGACTATGATCTCGAGCCCTGGGTCGATACTAGTCATGGCATGTACTAACATCCTAGTATACTCGCCTATACCGCAATGGACCGGAGGATAACGCGATACAAAGGCTATCCTCATACCTGCCAAGGCCCATCACTCTCTCCAGAAGCCCCTAGAATACTACTAGGCTAGGAGCTGTCCATAACTCTAGTCCTCCCCGTGAAGACCGCACCCATATTCCAGTAAACCGGTTTGCTATCCTATAGAGGAGCAACTTAGAGTCTAACAGCAGCTTGAAGGCAATGAGGAAAACCTGCCATAGAACTCTTATAAACAAATGTATTTTGAGAAGCATGGTATAGACTCTTATGGTAGAGGTAGAGCGTCTAAAAGAGCCATTAACTTATTGGAGAAGAACTGGGGTAGAAAACTGTAGTAACAAAAATCATTGGACGAGAAGGGGGGAAGGGATGAGAAAAAGGCCTGGGTTAGACCCTGGAGCCATTAGCTCCTCTTAACTGTAAGGGTTAAGTGAGGGGCTTTGTGACATACTATGCAGTCCATCTTGGCCCTAGTCCAGCCTCCTGTCTCGTAGGGTGCTCCCTTACGGTGGCAACTCCTACATCCGTATTCAGCGTTAGCTGTGAAGGGGTCAACGGCGACAAAGGGCACCTTCCCCGTCTTAAATATTTCGTTAAGTATTTCAGCGGCTTTGGCTGCAACCTCTCCGGTGAGCCTACCACATCTCTCTGCTCTCTCAGGTGAGCCTGAAGACTTCCTGGCTGCCAGGCACCATCTTGTGACCGAGACATGGCATAGTATAGAGTATGATATACTTCTTGGTAGTGGCCCCTTGACTTTACCGTATTGTTCTACTAGCTTGTCTGGTGGAGTCCAGGACGGGAATGGATAGGTCTCATACCATCTAAATAGCTGGTTTATAGCTTGATCTGCTAACTTCTCAGGAAGAACTAGTGATATTACTGATGCTGCTCCAGCCAGTGCGCCACACGTTGCCCCATAGCCTACACCTCCACCCTTCTGCCATAGGAGAACATGGATTGGTATATTATTCCATGGTCCTCCTACAGCCTGTCTTAAAGCTAGCACTAATCCTCCGAAAACCCCGGCTCCACAATGCATGTGCTTATAGTATAGCTCATAGGCATATACTTTTACCTTCTCAGGGTCTAGGGGTTTATAAGGTAAGGGCTTTACCTCCCCCTCGATCTCCTCAGGACTGGTTACCGCTGCCCTCCCAACACTGAGCCTCAGCATGCCGCCGAGACTAGAGCCTACGGCTAGAGCCCCCATCGTGGCAGCAGCTGATAAGAGGAACTGCCTCCTGGATATACGCAGGCTCGAGGAGGCCATCTTTCCTCTCCATATTACTATACCTCGGCCTAGCTAAAAATTTTTTATCGTGAAGTATGTACGATATATGTTAGAAATATTATAGTGTACTACTATTATGGTGGGACAATGAGGGGCTTGATAGTTGAGGTTGCTAGGAGGCTGGTGAAGGAGCTAGCTCCCATAGGTGAGGTTAGGGCCGGAGGTAGGGAGGAAAGGATAGTTCTTGACGTTCTAAGGGCTAGGCTAGAGGATTTATTAGGTGTTAGGGCTAGGCTTGACCCCGTACCAGTGCTCTACTGGGCTGAGAAGGAGCCTCCCCTACTAGAAGCATGTGGTTATAGGATCCGTGGGGCCGCATGGCCTGGATCTCCTAGGGCTGATCTAGAGGCTAGGCTAGTGGCTGCTGAGCCTAGGATTGAGCCGGGCTATTGGGCTAGGCTAGGAGTTGAGGACTCCATTGTGCTTGTCGAGCTACCCGAGGAGCTCGATGATGCTGATACCATATACCTGTATGTGGTGGAGAATGGAGGGCTTGGAGTAGTCTTCTATGATAGGTGGCCTGGCAGGTTACGGAGGATCGTTGTTACAGGCTCTTGGGGCTACTCCTTCGAGGCTGGCCAGCCACCACCAATACCTGTAGCCCACATGAGGAGAGAGGATGCACTGAAACTACTATCCTTATGCAGGGAGGGGGCTAGGGCACGGCTATGGCTCAACATCTCCTATAGGGAGGACGTCGGCTATAATCTTCTAGCAACAATAGCTGAAGGGGAGGAGGGGTACGTGCTTGTAACATGCCATCACGACCACTGGTTCACCGGGGCCAATGACAACCTAGCGGGGATTGCAGCCGCTATAGCAACCCTCCTAGACGTAGAGGAGCTTTTGAAGGGCTCTAAGCTAGGCGTCAGACTTGCTAGCTTTACCGCCGAGGAGTATGGATCCCCTCTGCAACCCGGCTGGTACTGGTCATGGGGTAGCAGGTACTATGCGGAGAACCTTGAGAGGATGGGGCTCCTAGAGGAGATCGTGGCTGTGCTTAACTATGACATGCCCTCAGGTAGGCTGAAGATCCATGCAACCGGGGTGGAGATGCAGAGATTGCTCGAGAGAGCTGCTCAGGCAGTAGGAGTGAAGAGTGTTCATGTTGGACTAGACTCATGCTATACTGATAGTTTTAGCTTCTCCAGGCTAGGCGTGCCCTCGGCTAGTATAATCGACCTGGAAGGATACCTAGAGTATTATCATACTGACCTAGATGAGCCCTCTAGGCTAGACTACGATGCTATAGCAGCTGCTGTAGCCGTCTACCGGGAGGCTATAAGGATCCTGGCTAGGGAGGGCCTCGAAGCCCTAGACTATAGGGGCTACGCTGAGAGGATATACGAGGAGGCCCAGCACTACCCTCCACCACTACGTGCATCAGCCTATAAGCTGCTAAGAGAGACGGAGAAGAGCCTTGAGGAGGGGAGGTTGAAGACCGTTGCTAGGGCCTATAGGAGGCTGAATAGGCTGGCCGTGAGGCCTGTATTCAGGGGGGACTATAGGCTTAGTAGCGGCGGCTTCACGAACACCCTGCTACCACAGCTTGATGCTGCTAGGGCCTATCAGTCGCTCCTCGAAGCCATCGAGGAGGGGGATTGGGGGAGGGTGGAGAAGGTCCCCTATAAGATCATAGTGCCTGGTGACGAGAGGGTATTAGCCGAGCTAAGGCCGCTAGGCAGGGTAGAGCCTGCTTGGCTCGAAGCCCTTAGAGTAGCTGCTAAGGCACAATACGATAGACTCCTGGAGGAGGCAAGGCTTGTGCTCGAGGAGGCCTACCAGATTATGCTGAGAGATAGGCTAAGGGAGTCTATGGAGAAGCTCAGCCGAGACCCTAGACGCGGCGGCCCATGAGACTAGCCCCCCAGTATAGGACACCAACATGCTGGCATAGACATCCCGGGCCCTAGCTAGAAGGCCTCTAGAGAGGAGCTCGTCAGCGCCTTTCATGGGGAGCCATAGGAGGGTGTCTAGGTCTATCATAGCTATCCCTGAGAGCCTTGACACGCTACTCCATGCCTCAACCACTAATCTCGGCCTTGATAGGAGGCTTGACGGGCTAGCTCCTTCTAGTATCCCCGAGGTTGCCGTGAGAAGGGCAATCCTCCTATCGACAGGGATAGGTACTAGCCACTTCCCTTCAACATCTACTCCTAGAGAGCGGTAGGCATAATAAGCCATCTTAGCTGCAAAGGCTAGTGTCTTTTCATATCCTCTAGCTGAAAGGGCTCTCGACAATGCTTCTAGGAGGAAGCTGAGGTCGCGGTAACCTAAGGGCCTACGAGCTATGTCCTTTAACAGTCCTGCTATTCTTCTAAGCCTCTTAGTCTTCTGGTCTCTTAGGAGCCTATTACCTTTACTCTTGTAAAGGAAGTCTATAACCGTCATCACGATATCGTCTTTCACCTCCCTGGCCTCGAGGTACCTGGCATACTCTGTCCAGTAGTCTTCGCCTCTAGCTGTAAGCCTATAGCTTACAAGAGCGTTTGCCACCACGAGTGCTACGGATAGGCTTCCGTGGCGCTCAGCTATCCTCCTGACAGCCTTGTACTGGGGATCCTTCTCCACCATGGCCTTTACCGCGTGGGGGCTTATCTCCCTTAGTGCCTCGGCTAGTCTAGATATCCTAGTAAAGTCTACCCTGACTACCACCCCTCCACTCCCTCCCCCCTCCTACACAGCTCCTGGAGTATGCATATCCCTCCGTCCCTGGCCTCGATACACCATACGCCCCCGTTTATGTAGGCGTAGGCTACGAGTGCTGCGATAACAGCATCCACTACATCCTTCACCGAGCCTACCAGGTCTACGCGACTTCCAAGAATCCTCTCGACTAGCTCTTCGGGGCTCTTGCAGCCGCTTGAACGTAGGGCGCTTGTAGGGTGGGTCTCTAGGACCATAATACCACGGTGCTCAAGAATTCTCTTCAGCCTTAGGGCCCTTGATATTAGAAGCCTCATACCCTTCCATGCTGGTGGTAGTAGGCTGAAGCCACGCCTTTGTAGGGCCCTATCAGCTTCTCTTAGGCTACGCCTGCCCTGTGGTAGGCCTAAGGGGGCGTCAATCGCTACTATTAGGGGGTCGAACTCCTCTATGAGAGCTATTATCTCGTCATCAGAGTATATGGTTCCATGGTAGACTAGGCTTTCACCCTCTATGAGGGCTATGCCGCTAGGTCTTCTCCAGCTACCTGATAAGTCTAGGCCTACGTATCTCCCAGCTCTGGGCATCCACCAAGCCCCTCGATGGCCTCCCTGAGCCTCCTAGAAGCGTAGCGGAGCTTTAGCCTAGGGTACAGCTTGGAGAGAATCCTCCACAACAAGTTCATGTTGAGGGGGGCGCCCGCCGCCCTAGGGTGCCCGCCGCCACCCATGGCGACAGCTATCCTCCTAACATCGACCCCTAAGGATCTAAGGCTGATACCGTTGCCATTAGACTTGACGATACCCACGACATCCGCTCCTAGCCTTGAGAGCAGCGAGTTGCCTATAATGCTTGGGCTCGGTGGCCCCGGCCTCCTCAAGGCGACTACTACTTTACATCCTTTAGCCTCAAAGACCATTAGGTGGCGGAGCGAGTAGCTGAAGCCCTCGAACTCCCTCCTAAGATACTCGTGGAGGGCCTCGTCAAGCTCGGGCCACCATAATGACCCCTCCACGAAGCCCTTCATCATCCTCCGCCGCCACTCGTCGCCTCGAGAGCCATGGAACCTCTCAGCTACCCTGTAAAGCCTCGGAGCTAGAGGATGATCCCACCTCCATAGGTCGGCTGCACATACGGCCCTGGCAAGCTCCTCGACAAAGGGGTCATCACTAACTCCCAGCTCTATGGGAGCATACTTGGCTACAACGCCTGTAGCGCACGTAGAGGTATCGACGTGAAGCCTAGCCCCCGCCGAGCCTAGCTCTTCGAGCCACCCCGGCTCCCAGCGGTGGTGATCATACCATTCTATCCTAGCCCCCTGGGAAGCTATCTTCTCGACAAGCCCCTTAAGCACGTCCATAGTGGCAGCGTTGGGGCCTAGATCCATTACGGCAATCCTCTCACCTGGATCCCTAGCCTCTTGCTCTAGTACTCTGTGAAGGTTGTAGGGCTCGGTGAAGAACACTCTAGCGTCGACACCCATCACGAAGCCTCCAAGCCTTAGATAGGCTGCAGCTGCGCCGACACCGTCGAGATCCGTATGAGTTATTATCGTAAGCCTCCATGACGACAAGGCGTCACCGACACCCGGCCTTAGGGACAGAGAGGAGGGCCTCGGCGACGCCGACCCTCCCTGCATCCCCCAGTGGGGCTAAGAGTCGCCTAGTCTCCTCACAGGCAAACTCCTCCCAAGAAGAGCCTCCTAGCCCAGATAGCGGGAGGTGGGGCTATATAGTTATAGGAGGAGGCTTCTGGGATACACTATCCCGGCTAAGCTTCTTCAAGGTGATAAGGCTAGAAGCAGGATCCTAGTAGTGGACAGCAATAACACTTGTGCCTCGCAAGGGTATTAGCCCCTAGGTCTAGGGTACTATCGTCTAACGAGCCTACAGCGAACACGGATTCCGCGAAGCTAAGAGAATAGAGGAAGCCGTGAGGAGCCTGTCGAGGGGTGAGGGGATAGGAGTAATTCCTTGAGGCACACATGCCTGTACAAGCTTCCAGTATAGCAGACTTCATAATACCCCCTGTAACGCCAAGATGATATGGTAGGGCTGTAGTGTTAAGCCCTGGGAGCAGATTGGCCGAAACCTGCCTTAAGAGCAAGGCCGGCTAACTAGTAGTCGGGTAGACGGCCTACACCATACAGAGTCTAAATCTCGATGAGTTCTACAAGATAGCCTCAGGGAGCCTAGGGCTAGTAGAGAATACTATAAGGCGCAGGGATGAGCAGACTTATCAGCTAACACTATGCCCGCAGAATAGCGTCAACAGCCTCCCTGCACTCAAGGTAAAGATTGATGGGGATGTGCTAGAGGCCTTGAAGCCAGCTGAGAAGATAATAATTGCTTTTAAGGGCACTAGTTGACGGAAAAGATGATGCTGGGAGGGTCGAGAAGCTTAGCACTAGTAGATGACATGTATCACGGGATGACTAGAGGACTAGCCTCCAGGAAGATAGCATCACATAAGGGGGCCTTAGCATGTACGATCCTTCAACAGCTCGAGAAGATAGCTAATCACACCACTTATATAGCTCGTGAAGCCCTTAGAATCCACTTATAAGCTTACCTTTTCTAAAACCATTTAAGGAGCTAAGATCGTTCTCCATTCCTCCCAACTAGTATTAATTGTTAGCGATATAGTAAAATATCCCGCTAATAGCACACTCTACATGAGTGGAGAGGTCTTGGAGTTCAAGATCCTACGTATAAACCTCTGGTCGCAGAAGACCAGGGAGGAGAAGATAGACGAGAAGACGCTTAGAAGGTTCCTGGGAGGTAGGGGTCTAGGAGCATACCTGGCTCTAAGGGAGATACCTGTAGGAGCTGATCCCCTAGGTCCGGAGAACAGAGTCTACATACTAACTGGTCCTCTCGTTGGACTAGGTGCTATCGAGGCCGGGAGATACCATGTCGTGGGCAAGAGCCCATTGACTGGGATTCTCGGCGACTCTAATAGTGGTGGCCAGTTTGGGCCCTGGCTACGCTTCTCGGGCTATGATGGCTTAGTACTTGAGAATGTGAGCGAGGAGCCTGTATGGATAAGCATAATTGATGGAGCAGTAGAGTTCCATGATGCTAGGAGCCTATGGGGCAAGGGGGTAATGTATACCGAGCATATTATTAGAGAGAAGGTTGGCATTACTAGGGAGGAGCTGGGAAGTGTCCTAGCGATAGGCCCTGCTGGCGAGAACCTCTCCAAGATAGCAGGCATAATTAATGATAGGTATAGGGCTGCTGGACGTACAGGCCTAGCAGCCGTGATAGGCTCTAAGAAGGTCAAGGCTATCTTCGTCTATGGGAAGAGGAAGATAGAAGTATATGATCCTCAGGGCTTCTACGAGGCTGCTAGAAGGTTCTCTAAGAAGCTCATGGAGCACCCTGTTAGCAAGAGCCTAAACGCCTACGGTACAGCAGTACTCGTGAACATAATAAACCAGCATGGCGCGTTCCCTACCAAGAACTGGACTCGAGGGGTCTTCGAGAAGGCTGAGCAGATTAGTGGAGAATACCTGGCAGATCACTATCTCAAGGCCAGGAAGGGCTGCTGGGGTTGTGTAATACGGTGTGCTCGTGTCTCTGAGGTCAAGGAGGGACCATACTATACTCCTATCTCTGAAGGACCAGAGTATGAGACCATATGGGCCATAGGAGCCAATACTACACTCGGGGATATAAGGGCTATAATAAAGATAAACTACTTGTTAAATGATCTAGGGTTTGACACGATAAGCTTCGGGAACACCGTGTCTACACTTATGGAGCTATACGAGAAAGCCGAGAAGGGAGAGCTACCACAAGATAAGGCCGAGAAGCTGAAGAAGCTATTACAGGATGTTAAGCCGACCTGGGGTAACGCCGAGGCCATCATAGAGCTTGCCTGGAGGGCTGCTTATCGCACGGGTATAGGAGACTATGTGGCTGAGGGTGCTAGGAGGCTAGCCGAGGAGTTTGGTAGCCCAGAGTCAGCCATTCATGTCAGAGGACTAGAGCTTCCAGCTTACGATCCTAGGGGGATTAAGGGGATGGCTCTAGCATATGCGACGAGTAACCGCGGAGGATGCCACCTAAGAGCCTATCCTGTGAGCGCTGAGATACTAGGGGTGCCTAAGAAGCTAGATCCTCTAGCTGTTACCGATGAGAAGGCTGAGCTAGTTAAGTGGCAGCAGGACTACTTCGCCGTCATAGACAGCCTCGTAGTATGCAAGTTCAACACCTTCGCTGACACACCAGAAGACTACGTAGAGCTGTTGAAGAAGGCTATGGGCTGGGAGGATCTAACCGTAGAGGAGCTGCTAACCATAGGAGAGAGGATATATAATGTGGAGAGGCTCTTCGCAGTAAGAGAGGGCATTGGATACCATGACACGCTACCCAAGAGGGTGCTAGATGAGCCCCTACCAGACGGTCCAGCCAAGGGGCATAGAGCCAGGGAGGTCCTTGAGAAACTCCTACCAAAATATTATGAGCTAAGAGGATGGGTTGACGGGAAGCCTACACCTGAAACACTTAAAAGGCTAGGCCTCGAGGAGTTCATGTATATAGTCTCCTAAGTTTTTTCCCTCCTCATAGTATACCTAGGTAGTTGTCTCCCATTAGCCACCAGATTCTTCTACACACAGCGTAAAATTCGTCAAGGTCTTACCGAGAGGCTCCTCAGCCGCGGGTTCAGCGCTCATAACCCCTTAAAGGGCTCGCCCCTTGTAAGCCACATCATGTTCCTACGGGGAATAGGGCGGCAACCATGAGTTGTCGGGTAGGGGCTAATCCTTAAATTTCTTCAGCCTAGCAGTCTATGCCAGAGCAGCATTATCGGCTCCTACTACTCGTGGAGACCTAGGGGGCGTTTGTCATGGTGTTGAGGGTTGCTGTTGTAGGCGCTGGGGCTGCGGGGATGTCGGCAGCTAGTAGGGTTAAGAGGCTTCTAGGTGATAGGGCCGAAGTAGTAGTCTTCGACAAGGGTAGGTGGGTTAGCTTCGCTTTATGCGGGACACCATACTATATAGGCTTTGTGGTTAAGGAGCTCGAGGACCTGGTTTATTACCCTATAACAGAGTTCACAGAGAAGCGTAAGATAAGAATAAGGCTCGGCGCCGAGGTGACCCGGATAGATGCTGGGGATAGGAGGCTCTACTATCGTTCTAAGGGAGGATTAGAGAGCTATGAGTACGACTACCTGGTTCTAGCTACTGGCGCCGAGCCCAAGATCCCCAAAGCCTGGGCTGAGTACATGGGCTACGAGAACATGTTCACCCTACACAGCCTAGACGAGGCCGATGAGATAAGGAAGTACATGGCCTCTTCTAGCATCAAGAGGGTTGTAATTGTCGGAGCAGGCTACATAGGCTACGAGGTAGCAGACAACCTAAGGCTATTAGGCAAGAGGGTTACAATGGTGGAGGCTCTGGATAGGGTTCTGCCAGCAATGCTTGATAAGGATATAGCCGAGGAGGCTAGGAGACCCCTAGAGAATAATGGTGTCGAGCTAAGACTCGAGTCCCCTGTCAAGAGCTTTGAGGCCGAGGGGAATAAAGTTAGGAGGGTTATACTGGAGAACGGAGAGGCCATAGAGGCTGACGCATTCATAGTAGCCGTGGGAATCAAGCCCTCGGTAAGGCTAGCCGAGGACATAGGGCTTAGGATAGGAGAGACAGGTGCTATATGGGTTAATGAGAGGATGCAGACGAGCAAAGAAGAGATATACGCTGTAGGTGATGCGGTCGAGACCACGGATCTCGTGACGGGGAGGAGGATATGGCTCCCACTAGCACCAGCGGCTAACAAGATGGGGTTCGTCGCGGGCACGAACATCGCCGGAGGCTACGCAGTATTCCCAGGAGTGGTGAGAACTAGTGTCACAGGAGCCTTCGGGACAATAGTGGCAGCTACGGGGCTGAGAGAGGAGGAGGCTGCTAAATACGGGTTTAACCCCGTAGCAGCTAAGCTGGAGGCAGGAACTAAGGCCCACTATATTCGTGGAGGGAGGCGGATAGTGCTCAAGGTGGTAGCGGATAAGGATACTGGGAGACTATTAGGAGCACAAGCAGTGGGCGACGAGACAGCATTCTGGAGGATAAACGTTATAGCAGCCCTCTTAGCCAAGAAGGCTACTGTTTGGGATCTATTTAACACGGATATAGGCTATATGCCCCTAGTGGCACCAGCATGGGATCCACTGATAATAGCAGCTAGGCTGCTAATGAGACATGTAGGTACAATGCCTAGAAAGGACTAGTAATGCCTTCACTCCAAGCTCTCCGGCCAAGACTTTTACACGATCATCGGCAAACCCTTCACTATGCTAGCTATGGCCCAGCCCCTCCACCCTCTCATACAGCTTAGCTATTCCCACAAGCTCTAGTACATCACTTATACCGGCACGGCTCTTAAGAGCTCAAAAGCATACGAGCACCGTCCCTCACTACAACGTTAGCCTCGATGGCTAGATGTCCCTATATCTAAATCCACTTACATGCCTTAGCACCGAAGTACTCTAGGAGAGATCCTTCAAGGCCTTGCTTTTCCTAGAGGAGTGTTTGCTTAGAACCAGCCTATGAGCTGCTGCAATATGCTCAAGTACCTTCTATGGTCAAGAAAACTCATAACAGCATAACGAAGCCCGCGGCCACCCTCAAGAAGCCTAAGAGGACTCGCTCTTCTCTCCAGCCTCCTCCTCGGAGACTATCACTAGGCTCCTGCCCTTCCACCTATATCTACCCTTTCTTAGAGCCTCTAGGATCTCTCTAGCTACACGGTCATTAGGGTGCTTCCTTAAGTGTCTCTCGAGCCTCCTAATCATACGAAGCTTCCTCGACAAGACCCCATTACCCTGCCTATAAGCCTTCAGAAGAACCCCTAGCCTCGAAAATCTAATGGGATATTAGGGTTATTAAGGCTTATGTCTACCCCTTTATAGGGCTCTGCTAGGGTCGATAGAATCTATATGAGTTTCCTAGCATAGTTTTTTCTACCTTCATCCCAGCATGTTAGGCTTTGGTGGGCCTAATTGTCGTCTAGCCCTAGGGAGGTCTACATAGTCTCGGCTGTGAGGACCCCTATAGGGCGCTTCGGGCGTAGCTTGGCAGCCCTTGATGCCGTGGACCTAGGGGCTATAGTCATAAGGGAGGCTGTTGAGAGGGCTGGGCTAACCCCTAAAGACATAGACTTCGTGTTCATGGGGCACGTTATAAGGGCTGGTACGGGCCAGGATACGGCTAGGCAAGCCGCCGTGAAGGCTGGCATACCCATAGATAGGGACGCCATAACCGTTGACATGGTGTGCTCCTCCGGCATGGCCGCCGTAATGATGGCCTCCATGATGATCAAGTCCGGGGAGGCAGACATAGTGGTGGCTGGCGGCATGGAGAGTATGTCTAGGGCACCCTTCGTCATACCAGCTGATGCGAGATGGGGTATAAGACACCTTATAACTAGAAGGATGGAGCTAATAGACGCTATGTACCACGATGGCCTTTTTGACTCTATAGCAGGGCTGGGCATGGGCCCGGAGGCCGACAAGGTTGCTAAGGAGCATGGTTATACCAGGGAGGAGCTAGACAGGATAGCCTACGAGAGTCACATGAGGGCGGCAAAAGCCCAGGAACAGGGCCTGGTAAAGGACGAGCTAGTTGTAGTAGATACTGTGAAGAATGGTGTCAGAGTATATCTCGACCACGATGAAGGCGTTAGACCAGATACAAGCCTAGAGAAGCTAGCAAGACTACCACCAGCCTTTAGCAGCGACGGCCTACACACAGCCGGCTCAAGCAGCCAGATAAGCGATGGGGCAGCAGCCCTCGTAGTAGCCTCGAGGGAGAAGGTGGAGGAGCTAGGCCTCAAGCCAGTAGCGAGGATACTAGGCTACGCCTGGGCTGCCTTAGATACATGGAGGTTCGTGGAGGCACCAGTCTATGCTGTCAAAAAACTACTAGGAAAACTCGGGATGAGGCTCGAAGACTTCGACTACTTTGAGAACAACGAGGCCTTCGCTGTAAGTAGCCTGGTCTACCGGGACATGCTAGGAGTAAGCTTAGACAAGGTTAACGTCTTCGGAGGAGCAATAGCATTGGGCCACCCAATAGGCTGCACGGGAGCCAGGATAATAGTCACGCTAATCAACGTGCTAAGGAAGAAGGGAGGCAAGAGGGGAATAGCCTCGCTATGTCATGGCCTGGGAGGAGGCACAGCGATAGCGATAGAGCTTACCTAGGGAGGAGATAAATCCATATATTTTCCCCACCGCCAGTAATCGTTATAAAGTTTTTTGGATCCCACTTAGGCGGTAACATGACGTACGAGAAAATGAATGCTGTATTAGAGAGGCTTTCTAGAAGGCCTTTCGCAGTTATAGGTCATCGTGGTGCAAGAGGGGAGGCACCAGAGAACACGCTCAAAGCCCTACACCAGGCCATAAGAAGTGGTGCCGACATAGCCGAGTTCGACCTTCATGCGACTAAAGACAAGCACGTGATAGTCCATCACGATCCAGTAATACATGCTAACGGTGGTGGAAGAATTGTGATAAAAGAGGCTACATTCTCGTCTATACGTAAAATAACAGTCTCAGGTGAGCCTATTCCAAGCCTAGAGGAAGTTCTTGCTGAGGCTAGGGACAAAATACCATTGTTCTTAGAGGTGAAGGACCCCGCTGACACGGAGCTTATAATTACTACAATTAAGAAGGAGAATGCTAGTGACTGGGTCGCGATCATAAGCTTCTATGACCAGGTGCTGAGAGACGCCAAGAGAATTAATAGGAACATAGCTACTGGCCTCATATACTACCAGCCTCCCGGCAAAATCCTTGAAGCTAAGAAAATTGGTGCAGAAATAGTACTACCCCGGTACAATGTCGCCTCCGAGAAAGCTATAGGATTCGCTCATAGGCTCAACCTTAAGGTCGTGGTCTGGACTCTTAATGATGAGAAGAGGATCAGAATATACTACAGGAGGGGAGTCGATGGAATAGCAACTGATTATCCTAGTAGAGTTGTACGTATCCGCGACCAGATAGCCATGGAGGATAAAGGATAGGGGTAAGCGGATTAAGGGAGTACTAGCCTAGCAGAATATGACTAGAAAGCCTATGAAGAGTCCTAGCGTAGTCTCCTCGTGGCCTACACTACGGTTCTCCGGGAGGATCCCATGGCCTGCTATGTGGATCGTCGCGCTAGTGCTAAAGCCCGAGAGGAATTAAGAGGAAGTTATGGGGGTTTTTCCTAGGAGGGCTATTGGTGCAGCTGATGCTAATTCTAAGAGACGCTGCTAAGTGGGCTTAGGCGGGCCGAGGAGAGCCTTAATAGGCTTGGCTAGAGGTGACAAGTACTGCTACCGCTAGCCCCAGGATATCCCGTAAGCCTATAGCCATGCTCATGGCGACACCAAAAGCTATGGAGTTGCCGTAGAAGCACCTATAGCCATCCCCTGGGAATGTCATGTTATTACAACTACTGTGGCAAGCTATGCAACTCTAATCTTGTGCTCAAGGCTTCTAAGCCCCTCATAGCTCTTCATGAAGTGCTCGTACGGCACCAGCCTATCCATTAGATGAATTATTGCAGTTCCTGTGACGAATCCCAGGGACGGTCAATAAGGCTGTAAGACTATTACCTGGGTAGGGCCGCTACCGAGTTTCCGCTACTAGCGGTCATAAGGAGCTTCACAGCAGGTGTAAGGGGTTGTCCAAGATGTGGGTCCGCGTCCAGGGACACTATAGTGGTAGTTTCTATAGTTGGGGTCGTAGGCAGATAGAAGCGCTGCTCCTTGAAGACACCTACGCGTTTCTCTCCATTAGGGGTTGCTGCTGAACGTTCACTAAAGCCTAAAGCCCTCACTTGGCTCCACCTACATGTTGGCTTGTCCTCCTCCCTCTAGGTAAGCTGGCCGTGGGGGAAGCGATATATGGCTATGGAGGAGAAGGCTGCGATAGGCGCTGGTTATACAGTTGTAGGGCTTGTCGTGAGGATAGCTGTATATACGGCTATAACGTTTATAGCTACCGTGCTCCTTGTCGTAGAGACGCCTGCAACCGGGGGCTACTTTAATCTTGGAGAAGCATCAATCTACGCCATAGCGGCTATAGCCCCCCCTCTCGCTACGGCCATTGCTGCTGGGCTGGGCCCTGCACTAGCCGATCTCGTGCTAGGCTACTGGTACTTCGCTCCAGCGACCTTCGCTATAAAGTTCACCGAGGGCTTTGTAGTCTCGTATCTTATGAGGAGGCTTCCTGGCAGGATTTCGCTACGGCTGAGAGCCTTAACAGCTGGCCTGGGCCTAGCACTAGCTCTTGTAGTGTCTGTTAACGGTCTAGGGGGAGCTGGCGGGGGTTTTGGAGCCGAGCTGGCTATGGTTAATGCTAGCCTAGCTGGCCTAGGGCTCGTCATCCCATCACTCGTTATATCAGCGCCTGCAGCGCTATGGCTAGTGATCTCCCTGCTTATAGCCATACTCTCCCTGAGCCTTGCAGTAATATCGGCACGTAGGCCCTACATGCTGGCTATGGCTGTCGGTGGGCTCATAATGGTGACTGGCTACTTCCTCTACGAGTACTTCTTCTCTAACCCCATTATACTACACCGTGATCCTGCAGGCGCCTTCTTCGAGATCCCTGTCAACATAGGCCAGTTTGTCGCAGGAATACTACTCTCGTATCCTGTGGTGCACTTCGTTGCCAGGGCGGGAGCTGCTGTCAGTGAGAGGCCTTGAGGCTAGCGTGCCTGGAAGAATGCTTTTTCAAGGCCTCCGCTTTAGCCTTGGAGAGGGAGAAGTATTACTTGTTACAGGCAGGTCTGGGACAGGCAAGACAAGCCTATTGAGGATCCTAGCCGGGCTAGCCGGGCTCTTTGGCATTAAGGCGCAGGGGTCTATACGGGTTTTAGGAGAGAAGCCTGGAACCAGCAACCTGGCTAGAATAGTACATTATATCCCGCAAGAACCCTGGTTCTCGCTCACAACACCTTACGTAGCCTATGAGCTACTATCGTACACTAGGGCCGGCCTCCGGGAAGCCGTGGAGGCTCTAAGAGAGCTAGGCGTTGGAGATAAGATCATGGAGTCTACTAGTAATCTTAGCGCTGGCGAGGCTCAGCGCATACTACTAGCCGAGGCCCTGTTGTCTGGGAAGAAGCTCATTCTAATAGACGAGGTTACATCCTATCTTGACGAGGAGTCGAGGATGATGGCGGTCAAGGCTGTTAAGAGGATCGTGGAGCAAGGCTCTGCAGCAATAGTAGTAGACCATAACGTCGAGATATGGAGGAGCGTTGTCTCCAGGGTCCTCTATCTCGAGGGGGGGAGAGTAGAGTACCATGACGACCCTCTTGAGACCCCGGTCTATCATGCTATGAGGGAGCTTAGGCGTAGGCTGAGACCACCCCATACCATGAGAGGAGGGCTAGTGGCTGCCGCCGAGAACCTCTACTACAGGTATCCTGACGGGGAGGACTATGTGCTGGAGGGCTTAAGCCTTAGCGTACACGAGGGGGAGCTGCTATGGATCCGTGGAGGCTCCGGGAGGGGTAAGACAACGCTACTCAAACTATTAGCCGGGATCTACAAGCCTACTAAAGGTAGGATTACCAGGCCTAGGGGAGTACAGCTTGTTCCAGAGAACCCCCTCCTTTACATCTCGTCGCCGACAGTCATAGAGGAGCTTGGGGGGAGGAGGGAGCTTGCCGAGCTTGCAGGCTTAGGAGAGGTGCTCGAGACACCATTACTTAGGCTTAGTAGTGGTGAGCGTAGGAGGCTTGCAATAGTCTCAGCCTACTCTAGGCAGCCGAGGCTACTCTTGGTAGACGAGCCTACGGTGGGCCTTGATCCATGGAATGCTAGTAAGGTCCTTGGGCTCCTAGTAAGCCTAGCGGAGAGGGGGAGTGGAGTAATCGTGGCAAGCCATGGGGCAGAGCTAGGCCTTGTAGCCTCGAAGAGTATGAGCATAGGGTGATGGATGCTGAGCCTACTCTCGAGGATAATAGGCTATGTGGCTAGATCACTCTTCCTCTATGGCTTAACTAGGATGAGGAGGGGTAGCAGCATACTAGCCGTGGCGCACATGGTGCTAGTAACCATATCGCTCTCATCCCATAGTATAGTTTCTAGCCTACCATCCCTATTACTTGTCATGTACATGTATTATTGGTCGCGTATGTCTCGTCAATTAGCATATGCTTCCATCATAGCACTTGTACCCGCGCTGTGGATGGGTCTAACCCACCTAGCTGCCAGGTGGGCTATAGGTAGCATTGACTATGCCGGGGCAGTAGGCGTGACGCTCCGAGCGTTCATAGGCTCGTTGCACGCCTTCTACATGCTTCACTCGCTCAATACTAGCGAGCTAGCATACATAGCAGCTAGGGTTGGTGGACCCATAGCTGGCGTAGCCCCCCACCTGGTCTGGAGGACGACATCCCTCATGCTGAGGGAGGCTAGCGAGATGATTTTTCTACATAGGCTTAAGGGGGTAAGAGCATGGAGGAGCCTAGCAATGCTCATTGTGAGGGGGGAAGAGGTGTCGCAATTGTTCACTGAGGGCATTACGCTCAAAACCAGAGTCTTCAGGCCACAAGTATTCTATGACCGTACAGCCCTCATGCTTCAGGGGATACTACTGGCTGTAGATGCCCTATCCCAACATACTCTATAGCTTGTGGCACGATCATGCTATAGTAGCGATGCTCGTCTTTACCCAACATAGTTGTCGTCGTAAGCACAGGCGCGTCTTGCTCTTCAGCCTCTGCCTAGTTTTTGCCGAGCAGCTTGCCCCTAGCACTTGCTGGGCCGTTCTACATATTGTATGCACTCGCTATGACTTCTGGTTTTGTGTTTCTCAGCCTCCTCGATGATCCGCTTGACACTGGTTTCTGTAGGCGAGTTTAGCGTATCTACGGCTATCACACCCTTAGTAGTCTGAATGCATGCTGGGCTTAGCAGGCATGACTCAAAGTCTTGGCAAAAACGTGTCTAAAGCATATAAGCAAATATCCTTAATATCTCGATTGAAGCCATACCTATCAGCTTGGTAAACGCACGCCACGATTCTAGTGTCTTAGCAGGCACCCGCTCTTACGATAATGATGCCTTTAGCACCTGGTGGTCCCTATGGCAACAGAATCAGCATAATACGTGGCCAAGTGGCTTAGCTTCGTCCCAACACCCGATAGGTAGATTGTAGGCGTATTGATAGTTTTCGTTACAGCGTTCATCTTAGCTGAAATCTTTAAGCGATTTGGATTATCCGAGATGGTTGCCGAAATCATAGCCGGTATTATATTTGGAGTAGGAGTAGTCAAGGAGGGTCTATTAAACCAGGAAGCTATCTCGACTATATCGCACATAGGGGAAGTAGGAGCATTATTCCTATCAGCTCTAGCAGGGCTCGAGATAGAGGTAGACAAGATCAGGAAGACAAGCAGAGATGCTGTTGCAATAGCTTCACTATCATTCATACTACCTTTCATAATGGGGTATTGGTATACCCTACATCTAGGCTACGACTGGCGTGCATCCTTCCTTGTAGGCGTAGTACTAGGAGTTACAGCCGAGGAAATAGCGACAAAAGTTTACCTGGAACTGGGGATCCTTAATACTAGGATAGGAGCAGCAACCATAATGGCAGCCGTTGTAGACGACGTTATCGAAGTTATAGCACTCGCCGCTGTACTAGCGTTAATAACTAAAGGCAGTCTTCACGGCTTTCTAAGAGAATTCCCTATCATGGTAGCATCTTTCTTCATAATAGCCTTGCTTGTTACAAAAATACTACGGAAAGTCTTCATAAAGTACCGAGGAGACGAAGAAGGATTATTCTGGCTTACGTTAGTCATACTTCTAGGGTTCTCAGCTCTCGGTGCTACACTAGCTTTAGGCCCTATAATTGGTGCGATTCTCGGCGGATTTTTCACACAAATAGCCCTACGTAAAGCCTATGAAGAGAGGCCAGACCTTAAGGAGAGGATTGAAAGCATAATAGGGTATCTAGAGAAAATGCTGATGGCGTTCCTAGTACCATTCTTCTTCGTAGAGGTAGGACTCGAGTTTAACCTCTATTATCTCGTAGAATACCCTATGATACTAGCCATAATAACAGCAATAGCCTTTTTAGGGAAAATCGGAGGAACAATTCTAGCAAAGCCTTTTTCGAAGCTTACAATCAGGCAACTATGGTTCATTGGTTGGGCTATGAATGCTAGAGGAACTCTCGGAATGATACTAACATTGATTGGCTTAGAGTATGGCCTTATAGGGAGAGACTTATATACCACAGTCATCGCTATGGCCATGATAACTACTATATCATTCCCCTTCGTACTAAAAGCAGAGTATAAAAGGAATCCGAAGATTGTTGACTAGCCTAAGTATTGAGAGATCGAGATGGGGGGAACTGAGGATCGTGGACGATAACACTCCTCCTAATAACTACTTAATAGTATTCCTCTAGAGCCTCTATATATAATATGTAGTTGTATTATGCATCTGCGGGTTTTACTTTACTTAGAAGCTTACGCTACTAATTGTAGCTTAAACCCCCTCTGCTATGGATCCCATAAGCCACTAATTAAGTATAGGGTAAGCGGTGTAGCAATTAACGGCATTTGTGGATAGGCTTTATTCGGACCATGCTGTTGTCGCTCAGCACCAATGTGTGTCACGACTGTAATGACGTAAGTTAACTATGACAGGCACGTGGCCGTGGGTATTGGACTAAATAAAGCATATAAGCATTGCAGTTCTTTTACAAGCAGCGCTAGTGCTACCATGCTCTAGCCACGGTGCCTGC
>JBEVCE010000104.1:0-19013 GCA_040514295.1 Pyrodictiaceae archaeon
CCCTAGTACTTAGATTATACTATGGGAATATCTTTAAGTATTGCATCTAAATTTAAGTCTCCTTAGACATGGTACAGAGCCGGCTAAGAGGCATTAACTTAGCAAGACCATTCATGGGGAAGATGTTTTTGCTGGCTGAAGGCACTACACTAGCTATCTTAGCCTTGGCAAGCCTCTACGATATAAAGTATAGGGAGATACCGAGCATAGTAATGTATATTGGACTTCTAGTTGTAGTTATTTTGAGGGTAACTGAATACCTCTGGTCCCAGTACCTGGCCTACAATTATGGGCTAATAGTATACTCTTTAGTTTTCGACGCGATACTTCTAGCTATACTATATATACTTACAAGGACAGGCTACTTCGGCGAAGCAGATCTAATGGCGTTTATTATGATAGTTTCCTCGAGGCCATTAATAGGGGATAATACTTATCTCCTCACAATAGGCTATATGACGCTAGTCTACTATACGATGATCATGCTACTTTTCATGGTGATGAACTTCATACATAATGTCTTGGCTGGGGTTAGGCCTTCACGAAAACTTCCTCTACGCTATCGTATAGTTTACCTCTTCATAGCTAGGCCTGTGAGAGCAAAGGACTATGTTAA
This sequence comes from Pyrodictiaceae archaeon, assembly GCA_040514295.1. Lineage (GTDB taxonomy): Archaea > Thermoproteota > Thermoprotei_A > Sulfolobales > Pyrodictiaceae > JBEVCE01. Next base: position 617 of record JBEVCE010000104.1, read on the forward strand.
GAGGCCTGGGTGGTGGTATCCTCTCACAGATTGCAAAACGTATAGATTAAACTTTGACCTCAACAAGAATCCGCCAGAGGAGGCCAAGAGGATAGCTGAGCAGATTAGAAAAGGCTGTCTACGAGAGGATGAATATATCTGGGTCTCCTATGGAGTACCAGCAATACCAGTAATAGCTTTAGCTTACCTACTAGCTCTCTTGACTGGTGATAAACCCTTACTAGTACTGTTTGGCCTCAAAATGGGTGTTAGCCGATGGCATCTCATAAGCTAGACATCATATTCTCTCCCTGGAGATACCAATACATAAAAAAGTTTAGTGACCGCACAATAGGTGATAAAGGATGTATTTTCTGTGACGCTGTGAACAGAAGCGATGATGAAGCACTCATTCTTCTCAGGGGAAGGCATAGCTTTATCATAATGAATCTATACCCTTATAACACAGGACATGTCATGATAGTACCATATAAGCATGTGGCCTCTCTAGAGGATCTCGATGACGAGACTATGCTAGAGATCTCAAGATTTACAAAAATAGCTTTAAGAGCCTTAAGAGAGGCCCTAAGACCACACGGTTTCAACATAGGTGTTAATATCGGTAGGGTTGCAGGGGCTGGCATAGAGGATCACGTTCATGTGCATATAGTGCCTAGGTGGAACGGGGATGCAAACTTCATGCCAGTGATAGCGGGTGCTAAGATCATACCACAAGATGTCAAGGAAACCTATAGATTGCTTAAACCTGTGTTCAAGAAGGTTTACAGGGAGATGCAAGGCTAAATAAATGCTTTGATACACTATAACCTGGTTTTCTGACAACCTTATTCTCACGAACTAGTTCAGCCAAGGCCTTTCTTAAGAGAAATCTATTGACCTCACCACTACAATATTCTTCAAGACGCTTTAAGATAGAAGCATAGTCTAATTCGTCATTAACCTTTAAGATTTCGAGTATAAGCGTTTTATAAGTACTAGTACTGCGTGTACACCTCAACTTCAGTCCACCATAGAGAGCCGAGAACAATACTATGAGTTATAAAAATATGCTAGAGACTTGTTTAAAGCATACTCGGCTAGAGGAATCAAGCTATATCGGGTGGGTGTAAAGCCGTGAGTAGCCAACTCCTCGAGCTAGTAGAAAGCTATGAGCTTCTTGGCGAAAAGAGATATAGGTTTAAGGTCAAAGGCCTAAATGTTATAATCAACGTATCGGCTGATAATACAACTGATGCCCTTAAAAAGGCGTATAAGATCTTGAAAGAGCTTGAGCTTGACAAGAGGGCCTTGTCTAAGGATTAGCTAGTTCAGATGATCTTCTCTCTCCTTTTAGCTTTTAACGCCTCCTCGAATTCTCTTCTAACTTCGCGTACAACGCGTTTAAACTCGCTCTCATCAACAACCTCTACAAATCTTTTAAAAAACTTTGTAAGACAAGTTTTGCTATGAAATGCTAGTTCTATGCCAGCCCTTTTAATAATGATTCCTTGTCCTTCGGGGAAGACCCTACCACATACTATACAAACGTATCGATGCCGCTCCGGCAAGATTCATACCCACTCTTTTAAAGCCTTGAGAGGCGTAAAACTATATAGTAGATTAGTAGGTAAGGCCTAAACTATAATCCTAGGGGTTCTGCTTAGCTCCTCAAGCTGGATGACGAGCGCCACGCATCTGAGAGACGGATGCTGAGGGTCCGTGTTCCTGACAGCTATTAGCCTTAGGCTTTCCCATGGACAACGAACTGGATGAAAACTATATGCCTAAGAATGAGCTTGTATGATGAAGATGGGGTTTCGGAAGCGAGGAATGAAGACGTTATCCCCGGCTGATAGCAATGAGGCTTAAGGGCACATATGTAAGAATGTATCTTGAAGGTATTTTAAGCGTAAAGGAGGAAGCATCAATACCTCAGGTGCTCTCGTTATTAAAGCTTCAAGGACTAGAAGTTGTTGATAGAGATGAGATCACTCGAAGAATTGTTATTAGGCTAAGGGACAACGAGTTAGGCTTCCTTAAAGCTCTAGTAGGCAAATATTGCAACTATGCGAGCTTGGCCGTGAAAGCTATTATCAAGAAGAAGGACTTAGAAAGGATAATACAAGAGAAGCTTAAAATCTTAGCTAGGATCAGCCAGGCTAAGGCCAAGCTCTATATCTCGGAGTGTGGCAACGGGATATTGAAGATAGAATATCGTTCTAGAAGGGCACTACTAAAGTTCTGCAAGCGTACGGGAAGCGTCATAAGAAGTCCTACTGATCTACCGCCATCAGCGTGCTTATTCATAATACCTGGTGAAGAACATGTAGATGAAGCTATTAGACAGTTTAGGGATTGTGTTAATAAAATAGTTTCAGCATAGAATCCATGCCGTTATAAACTAACGGTCATCTTTTATATTACTAGGCTAGTAGGATTGCTGTATCCAGGGTAGTGAAAGGAAGATAGCCCTATAAGACATCGTGGTGAGAGGTGAGAGGTATGAGCACGGACAATGTCATTGTTATTGGCAAGAAGCCTATAAGGGATTATGTTCTATCAGCAATCCTGTTATTTAATGAAGGACATGAGGAGATTGTTCTTAAGGCCAAGGGAAGTAATATCAGTAAGGCTGTAGACGTATATAATGCTTTAAGGAATAGGTTGCCTGATAACATAGAACTAGTATCGATAAACATTGATAGTATCGAGAAAGGTGCTAGAAAGCTTATACCAGTTATAGAGATAAAGGTTAGAAGGTCAATTTGAGGATAAACCAGCCTTACCTGCATGTTGTTCAAGGCTCTCACTAGCATAAATCCCTGAGAGCTCAAGGATCTCTTCAAGCTCCTTGTAGAGATCACTAATAGCGTGAACAGGGTTATAGTCTCCCCTCTCAATCATTTCAAGCTTCTCATAGAGCTTCTTCGTACGCTCTTCTGATATTAAGCTAGGAAAGCTTGAAGTAAGGAACCCATAAACCTTCCTGCCTAGCTTAGTGGGTATGAGGTATTTTCTATATTTGCTTTCAATAACATATCCGTGTCTTAGCAGAGCCTCTATTGTACGCGTATATGTGCTTGGCCTTCCTATGCCTCTCTCCTTCATCATGTAAACTATGTCGCCATGAGTGTAAAGGGCCACCTTCGAGCCCCTATTCACATACACTTTCTCTGGTTTTAATGACGAGCCTGGCTTGATATGCTGTATCTCCTTAACTATTCTAATATTAGGTGATAACATGGCAAAACCTGGCTTACTCTCCCTGGAAAAGGCCTCGAGCTTGACCACGGCCTTGGTTGGTTCTAGTCCAAGATATAGCCTTGTCCTTACTAGTACTGAAGGTTTCATCTGGCTTGAAATGAACCTCCTAAATATTAGGTCGTAGAGTCTGTAATGGGCCTCGGTAAGCCTTGAAGATACCTTGATTTCGTTGGTCGCAACCTTCCTCCTTAATGTAGCTGCATCAAGAGGTTTTGTAGGCCTTATCGCCTCATGATGTCCCTTGGGCCCCCAGCTCCTAGGGTTTACGAGTTCCAATAGTCCTTGCTCTTCTAGGTAACGTTTAGCTATGTTTATGCCCTGGCTAGAGACGTGAATCGAGTCTGTCCTATGATACGTGATTAAACCGTTTTCAAAGAGGTCTTGTGCAAGCCTCATTGTCTTAGCACTGGTATAGCCCAGGAGAATGGATGCATCATATATTAGGGACTCGGTAGTGTAAGGCGGTAAGGGATTTAGCTCTATGGCTTCATCCTCTCTGGCTATAACCTTAAGCCCTTCACGAGAAACCTTATCTGCTATCTCTTCTGCCTTCCTCCTCTCACCGAAGTAGAGTACTATTCTAATCTTACCGGGTAAGAGGATAACCACTTTGTAGCTTAGATTGCTCCTCCACTGGTCGTAACGGTCTATGATCCATCCAAGGACTGGAGTCTGGACTCGGCCAGCACCCAGCCAGGTCTTACCGTATTCTCTCCAGAGGATACTGCTAAGGCCGAAACCTATCCACCTATCTTCTATCCTTCTCACGATTTGTGCCAAGACTTTCTTATAATCTATACTAGTCGCTGATGCTAATGCTTGATAGAGTTCATTCTTAGTGATTTCATGCATGTAGATTCTGAGTATTCTCCTAGCATAGGGCTTAAGCATTAGGTATATGTCGTAAGCTATTTTTTCTCCCTCTACATCAGGATCAGTAGCGATATATACCGTGGATGATTCTAGAGCAAGCTTTCTTAAAGCCTCTACAATACCCTCCTTGCTGACTACATTGGTAGAGCCGCATCTTGGGCAAGTATTAGATGATGAGGCGAACTGCGTGCCACATGAGAGACACTCCTTTATCGAGGCGTAGACGGGGGTAATCGTCTCTTTATCCAGCTCTACTCCATGAACACCTACATCATCTATTGTTAGGTCGAAAAGATGTCCCCTACTAGCAGCTATCGTCGCAATATGAATGGTATTAGTTAATGGATTATAGAACGTAGTCTCATAGGCTATAAGCCTTCCTATTCTCCTTTTAACAGGGCTCCCGAAAAACCTGGCTATGGTCTTTGCCTTCGTAGGTGACTCAACAACTATAAGGGATGTTTCTATGTTTGCTTTCTTTGAGTATCCACCCCCTCGGCTCTTCCTAGCTTTTTCAGCCAACTCCTCTATGCTAACGTCATTAATACTCTTAAAGTCTATTGCATCCAAGTAGGCTTTTAGCTTCTCGCTTAAAAGCCATAATAGATCTCTATCCTCCTCTATGACAATACTTAGTCCTAGGGTCATTCCGCCATTAAACATTCTACTTGCTCTTCCACTAGCCTGAACATAGGTTGGTGCGTCGGGTACTAGTAGGTAGGCTGTACCTCCTTCATCTACCACTAGTCCTGCCGGAGTCACCAGCCTCTTCTCTTTAAGCAGAACATCCATTATTGTTTCAAGAGTTGTGGCATAGAGGCTTCTTAGCTGCTCTAGGAGGAGACCTAGCCTGCCATCCAGTTTTTCATTTCTCTCTAGGGCTATCCTTAGTAAACTTGCTTCGTTAGGGGTTATCCCAGATAAGGCCTTAACAATATTGGTGACATTAACGCCTACCCCCATAGCAATCTTAACCAGCCTATAAGGTGAGAGTAGGGCCTTCTCCAACATGATCTTCTGTGCAGGTGAGCCTACGAAGAGAGTGTAAAGCACGCGTTCGGGCATGTCGATACCACGTACTATTACACCATAATAGTTTGCTACACCTATGAGTACATCATATTCCCCTCTAGCAAATTTATCTAAAACTCTATAACCGGATAAGGCGAGACCCGCCTTAATCCCACGCTCGCGTAGCAGCTTTACAAGCTCTCTCGCAAGACCTTTACCATACCTTTTAGAGACGTATATTAGCCCTCCGGGTCCCAGCTTTTCAACAATAGCTAGCGCATCACTTATCACGTCATCTGTTAGTCTATAGAGATTTATTATGTTACGTGTATAGTCGTGTACTCTACCTATCTCAAATCCCAATAGCTCACGGAATATCTTTGGCTTTAGCCCGTATGCTCTCCCGGTAGCAGACGCTATTACCAATTGGCCCCGGACATTAGTCTTGAGGAGTGATGAAAGCCTAGCCTCAAGTTCCTTGATTTCTAGCAACCTCTCCTCATATCTCTTGAGCCTACCACTAGTTTTTAATATAGCTGCTTCAAGCTTTAATTTTACAAGCCTATGGGCTAGTTTTATCTCCTCCTCACTAAATCCTAGCAAGCTAAGAATTCTATCAACGTTTTTAGAGTTCTTGAGGACGGCGTCGACGTCATCGACTATTATTGTCTCGAAGACATTATCCTTTACTAGGCTCCACTTCCTGGATAGAAAGCTTGTCGTGGTGACAAGTATATCGTAGCTTCCACTCTTTATCAGCGATAATGCTTCACCCTTAAGCCTACCAGGCATGCTAGAATAATATGATGCCACCCTTATCTCCTTATCAAGTTTCTTTGAAAGAGAAGAGAGCTTATCCATGACCTGGATTACGAGGTTCTCGGTAGGTAGGAGGTAGTAGATTCTCGAGCCTTGTAAAGCTCGATAGAGGCTATAGGCTATTAGCAGAGTAGTCTTACCTACACCCGTTGGAGCAACAATTGCAATACTTTCTCCTCTAAGTAGTCTTAGAGCCCATGTATACTGGGCACTCCAGAGATCCTTGCCAGTCATCTTCCTAAAGGCCTCTGCAAACCTCCTTACAGACGATATAGTGGAATATATGTACCAATACCCGCTTAGCCTTGAATGCTCCTCTAAGTATCTAGCAACCCTCTCTATCATTAACTCCCTATCCTTGACCCGCCTTAGCTCTTGGGCTACATTGTCGGGTAGGCAGGCTCTACATGGTAGTCCTGCCTCAAGCCTATCCTGAGTTATGGGGCCACCACAGTTAGGGCAGCCACTCACATATCTAGCGATGATAGTCCTCCAAGTCATTACTAGCACTCCCGCATTGGTATGGTTTTATTACTGGCACTAATGCTGGAGATTAGCTGAACGAGAAGATAATACCAGTTAATGGTGGGAATGTTTGCACCCTCTTGTCTTCATACCTTTATATCAGACTACCAGAAATTCATAAATACCGCTAACACTACCATAAGACATCTGACTCCTAAACCGAGGATCAGAAGAGGGGTGTGGCATGGCAGAGGCCGCACCAAGCAATGTAGTCTTAGTAGGTAAAAAACCTGTAATGAACTATGTACTAGCAACTTTAACCCTACTAAACCAGGACGTGAAGGAGGTAGTGATAAAGGCTAGAGGACGTGCAATAAGTAAAGCTGTGGACACTGTGGAGATTGTTAGGAAGAGGTTCCTAAAGGGTAGAGTAGACATAAAGGACATAAAGATAGACAGCCAGGTAGTACAAAGCCCTGATGGACGCCAGAGCAGGGTCAGCACAATAGAAATAGTCCTGGAGAAGAAGGAGGAAGAGTAACAACTCTCCCACCATAGAGTCGAGTCGTAGCTAAACAATGTTTTTCCAGGCAAAGCCTGCTAAACTGGGAGATACCTCATCTCCTCAACCCCCCCTCTACACGATTCTAAACAAGCATAAAGACATTGTAATGCAAATAGTCTATGCTAAGTCCTATAGAGATGAGCCGCCTATAGCCTTATTAGCACACCTATATTGTCTGGGCGAGCTAAGTAGGTATATTGAAAGCATATCTAGTTATACGAGACTCTTAGGCCTAGCAAAAAACATAGGCAAGAGGGAGGAGAACTAAAACTAATATAAAGGATGCTGCACCTTTCGTAGAAGAGACTGGCCAGCCCTCCTGGAGGCCTCAGGTAAGAAAGCCGCGGTAGTATAGCCCGGCCAAGTATGCGGGCCTTTCAAGCCCGTGACCCGGGTTCAAATCCCGGCCGCGGCACCATCCCCCTACTCATACCTTCTCTTCTCAGTTAAGCCCTGGGCACGAGGTATAAGACTCCGATAATTATTAGTATTAGGGCTGCTGTCATCCTAACTAGGTGTATGTTATTCAGCATCTTAGCTAGTAGAGTCCTCCTTTCAAGCCCTAATATTACAGCTAGGGCTGTCGCTATAAGGGGAGATACGAATATCACATTATAGGCTAGTATTAGCAAGATTCTCTCAACAATAGGCTGGCCAGCTATATAAACGTTATATACTAGGTAGGGGCCAGCAGAACATGGTAGGAGAGTATAAGATAGGATAAGGCCTAGTAACAGGTAATGAGGCCAGCTACCCTCTAGGCTATAAAGCTTATCTAGCGATAATAGCCCCCTTGGTCTTGTTCTAGCCTCTACTCGGCAAGCTAGGCACGTTCCACCCTCCTTAAGGGTTTTAGCCAATAGTATCGTACCATAGCCTACGAGTATCAAGCTTGATAGCCAGTGAGGGAGGGGCACCATGCTTAGTCCTGTTGACAATAATATGCCCAACGACGCATAGCCAGCAAGGATACCCATTATGAATGCTGTCGAAACTGTAGCAAGCCTTCTTGTAGCTACATTATAGGTTGCTATGCTTATCAGTAGGGTTGCGAATAACGTGATTACACATGGGTTAATTGAGTCGGTTAACGCTAGAGACACCATTACAAGTACCAGGTTTAACGCGCTAGGAGCCCCTCTGCTAGTAGTACTAGTTCTAGTACTAGTTGTAGTTGTTTTTGGGGCACTAACAATTGGGATCCAAGCATTAGTCTCGTTACTAGGTGTACATATATTCTCCCTAGTCACATTACACGGCAAAGGCCTAATATATGGACTCAGACTACACTTTTGCGAGGCTGAGGCAAGAGCATCTCGTATTAGTCTTAACTCATTCTCCTTGATATGCAGCTTCCTAGCTATACTCATACCGTTAAATACTATTACTTTACCGGGTTCGCTTTTCTCAGCTATAGAGATCCAGAAGTTCTTATCCTCTACAAGGCCTATGACTACTGCTACTACACTACCATTAACTAGTACTATTGTTTGAGGTACGGCTGGTGGTGTCCCCAAGATCTTAATTACTAGAAATAATGCCTTAGTACAGTTCTTGTTCACCCTTATATCGCAGAAGCAGTAGTTTTTCTCAAAATATTTCGCAAAGAACTCTTTAAGAGCCGAGCAGTAGGGGCAAGTACTCTCACCTAGTATATAGAAGAAGACCCTAACACTATCTCTGGCGTTAGCATCCTCGCTTATCTTTACCGACATAGCTGGACTAGAATATGAAGATAGCATAGCACATAGTATGATCATTATGATAGCTATTATTAAGGGGGGTGGCATCCTCCTAGGCAATAGCGTATACCCCAAAAGCCTATAGCTTCATTAAGAATCTCTATAAAAAGTGATTTCAAAAGATACTTAAATAGTACAAATAAATATACTATATGATTCTAGCTTTAGGGGGCTAGTAATAAGCTAAATATAGAAGGTGTTGCTAGGGATGCCCTGCCTCATCCCCTGCCTCCCGGCAGTGTCAGCAGGGGATACCCGGGCATGCTTCCATATCACTTTATTATTTACTATGAAGGAGCGAGTAATTATTTTAGCTTATCGCTAATATATTAGTGCGGGCTAGGTAACACCTCTCCTAGCCTTAAACATCAACAACCCTAGATATGTCTCGAGCCTTGTTGGTTTTTAAGGTGACGCCAAGTAGCGCCTATAGCAGGCATAGAGGGGTGTACTGGTATTGGCTAAGGCATGGGAGTATTCTAGAAGACCACAGGTTATAGTAAGGGATATGGCGCCAATTACCGTTGTAAGAGCAGAGCTTAGGGATAAGGATGAACTAATAGCTATTGTTGTAGAAGATGAGGTAAAGCAGAAGCTTACAGGATTCTTAACGCCAAGGGAAATATTACAGGTCACCAGCCACTATTCTAGTCTACGTGCTAAGGATCTAGCGCTTGAGGAGCCGGTGATCGAGGCTAATAGCGACGTAGCAGATGCTGCTAAGAATATGGAGTCTGAGAAGATAGTAGCTGTACCCGTAGTTAGGGATCGTTCTAGTATGGAGGTTGTAGGAGTATTATCGGTATTTGACATTCTGCAAGGCTTGTTAAGAGAGGGTTATGAGCCGATAGCAAAGACTGTGGCCGAGGTCGAAACAAGGGAGGATTTCGATAACTACCTTATTAGTCCCGATGAGAGAGTAAACAGGGTTTGGAGCGATCTCGTGTATAGAGGGATGCTAGGCAAAATAGTTGTCCGGTCAATTAACGAGAAGCACCCAGTCGGGCTTGTCACCCTCCGGGAGTTCCTAGCTACTACACGCTGGTTCTTCCACCGTGAGAGCGAACATGGATTGCGAAGCATAGCTAAGGTACGCTCTATAATGCTTCGAGGAGTGCCTGTCGCTACGCATGATACACCTATAGAATATGCTGCACGCGTCATGAGCGAGCATGGGCTATTACTGCTTCCTGTGATAGATCCTGAGAAGGGCATTGTAGTCTCAGTACTGACAGTATACGACGTGATCAAGGCTTATATCGAGGGAGCTAAACCTGGCAGGATAAGGCCAGCCCTCGTAATACCAATGCCTATACCGGTGAAAGAGGAGGAGAGGATAGTTTATACCTCCTCACAGCGTGTCCTCCAACAGGTCAGTGTAGCTAAGCCTGTTGTCGAAACCCTTACTGGTATCGTGGTGGAGGATATAGCTAGGAAAGAGCTACCAGCAATTACAATCAATGATACTGTCGAGCATGCAAGAAAACTAATGATAAGAACTCGCTCACCCTACATCATTGTAGTTGACGAGAAAGGGGAGATTGCAGGCGTGGTGACTAAGTGGAGTATGCTTAGAGCCATAGGCCTTAAAGGACCTCTATGGCGTAGAAGGATTAACGATAAGTACTTCATAGAGTATGTCATGGATAGACGTGTTCCAAGGATCCCCGCAGGGGCTAGCTTAGAAGAGGCTGCGCTGACGCTAGTCGAGGAGGCGGCTGAGATAGCAATAGTGTATGACGAGGCATCTGGGGAGACTGTGGGCTTCTTGACAAAGGACGATATTGTTGAAGCCTACAAGAGAGTAGCTGCTGGAAGAGCGAAAGTAGAGAATGTGATGACTCCAGGGAGGCTAGGCATAGTGCACCCTCATCACTCGTTAGCTCACGTGATAAAAAGAATGGAAACCTTCTATCTCGATGCCGTAACAGTGTACGATGGAGCTAAGGTACACGGAGTAGTATCAGCTAATAGACTACCATTCATAGCCATAGAGGATGCTGTAGAGGGCATAAAGAGTAGGAGGCTAATATGGGTTAGGAAGCTGGTTAAGGGTGCTGCTAGGAAGGGAAGATACGTTAAGATAACACCGTTATTAGCGATCGATGCTACTGCAAGGATAGAGGAATATGTGGGGGCAGAGGAGGACGTCGTGGAAGCAATAAGGCTAATGCATAAACACAACATAGATGGTGTCCCGGTAGCTGGTCGTGACGGTAAACCCGCGGGTGTTATCTGTAAGAACGATGTCGTTAGAGAGCTTGCTAGGACTGCACATGAAAGGATGGCAAGAGGTTTAGCCGTGAGAATAGAGAGAAGATTAAAGAGGGGAGCTAGCTGAAACATTACTATAATGGTTACATAGTGTTTAGAAGAGGAAGTCCATGACCATACCAGCTATAGAGGACAGCCATTAATTAATGAAAGAGGCTTTGGTCTAGGGGGTAAGAAGCCTAGAGGACCTCAATGGGCTAGAGTCATAAAAACTAAATACCGTGTCAGCTAAAACCCTAATCACCAGTATATTCTTAGCCTAAGCCCTTATTCTAACTTAAGTAGTTGCACTCATGGTCTCATTTATACGCTAAAGCTGCTACAAGGATAAGAAGTTCCTCCGATGCAGGAAAGACTTATTTCTGAATAACATATTACATAGTTAGGTTATAATCCTGGATAAGGTGTGGGCCCGTCGTCTAGCCTGGTTAGGACGCCGCCCTTACACGGCGGAGGCCCGGGGTTCAAATCCCCGCGGGCCCACCAATACGGCTTCTTATCCCATTCTGGGGTGCTTAGTTTTTAAGATCTTGTCTCAAGTTGTTCTTAGATGCGTGATCCATCATGCCAGCTTCTAGGCGCAAGATAGGATTTCGTGAGGCCTATAGCATTGGAGTTGGAGGGATGATAGGCGGCGGCATATTCGCTGTGCTTGGACTGAGTCTTGAACTAGCTAGGGCGGCAGCGCCTTTGGCGTTCTCCTTAGCTGGCCTAATAGCCTTACTTACCGCTTACTTATTCGTATGCTAAACTCTCTCTCTACGTTTCCCTAGCCGGGGAGGAACTGTTGAATTCCTTGTACAAGGGTTTAGTACAGGTTTATTTTCAGGAGCGATGAACATCCTTCTTCTAGCAAGCTATGTTGTGATGATATCTCTTTATTTGTACGCCTTTGGGAGTTATGGCGCAAGCATAGTTCACGGAGGACGGATATTGTCTCATCTCCTGGCAAGCCTCGTTATCCTGGCATTTGTCTTCGTTAATGCTCTAGGGGCCTTTGTTAGTGGAAGTATTGAGGATGCACTTGTGTTCTTTAAGCTAGGCGTCTTATTGACTGTGGCTGGTATCGGGCTACCCCTAGTCCACCGAGCTAATTTTCCGTCAGGCCATTGGTCGGGCCTTGTAAACATAGTTGTTGGTGGAATGATAATATTTCTCGCATATGAAGGCTTCGAGTTAATAGCTAATGCTGCAGCCGATGCCGAGTCTCCGAGGATCATACCTAAGGCTCTCTATGCGTCAGTTATAACCGTTATAGCCGTATATATTAACAGCCATTGTCTCAGCAAGCGTGTTGAGCCTAGAAGAGGTTATACGTGAGAGGGATTATGCCCTAGCCGAGGTAGCTGCGAAGGGGCTTGGAGAGGTCGGGTTCCTCCTTGTTTTAGCCGCTGCACTAGCATCCACAGCTTCTGCGATAAACGCGACACTATACGGTACTGCCGGGATAAGCTACATCATAGCTAAGTACGGGCAGCTCCCCCGCGAGTTAGGTGAAAAGGTTTGGCGGAATGCGCCTGAAGGCCTTATAGTGATAGCATTGCTTGCCTTAGTAACGGTTAACTCTACGGATCTAGAGACGATCTCATTTACGGGTAGCGGTGGTTTCCTCTTAGTATTCGGGCTTGTGAATCTCGCAGCATATAGGCTGAGGAAAAATGCGCGTGTCAACCCTTTGCTGGCTCTGCTGGGTGCTTTCTCGGCGTTTACTGCCCTGGCCATTATGAGCTATAGAGTAGCTAGGCAAGCACCATTCCAAGTAGGCCTCTTCGCCACGGTGGTAGCAGCATCGTTCCTAATAGAATACTTGTATAGAGCATATGCCCGGAGAAAGATCTCACCCTATATAGATGAGGCGTTAAGACTTAGAGAAGAGGCCATAGCTAATTGGAAGAGGTGGGTTCCTAAAGTAGCTCACTATCTTGTTAAAGGTCTTGAAGCTCTCGAAGTATACCTAGTAGGTAGTGTGGCACGAGACGAGCTGCATAAAGCTCACGACGTAGACCTGCTAATCATTACTAGGAGGAGGCTAGGCCGAGAAGAGCTAAAGAAGCTATTCCAAGTCCTCAAGGAGAAGAGGCTAGTGGAGGAACACTACCCGCTAGATGTACACGTAGCAGAGCCGGAGGATAAGGAGAGGTGGCTCAGACATAGCCGGAAGTATAAGCCCTTATACTGCAAGTAAGCCCAGAGAGCCAAGACGCCACTATGAGTATTCAATTCAGTGACGATATTCACTAGGGCCAACCGCTAGGGGATGACGGAGAACTCTTCGAAACATAATCAAGGAGATGACATTATCCTAATATAAGAGTCTTTATTTTACAGGCTTACTCAGCATTAAGTTAAGGCCTCCATTAATATTGAACTCCATAGGTCTAGGCAACGGTATAGTAGCAACCAGGCTAAGATTAGTTAGCTCTTCTGGCACAAGGATCTACTGAACCAGCAATATTTGAATTCATTAGTATCCTTGCCATCAAGGTTGAACATAAACTAGTTTCTCAAATAAGTTATCACCTTAGAAAGGTTAGAGAAAAATGTCATGTAGAGACAGGGTCACTAGCTTAGACCTCATCCTTACAGAGGCCATATAGCTTTATCTACTTCCCCTAGAGACCCTATGTAAAGGTGACTAGCAGTTTGCCACGCATACCAGTGAAACTTGTGTCCTGGGAGGAGATAACTGAGTGGTCATGGGGGCTTGCCGAGAAGATAAAGAAGTCAGGCTACAGACCAGACGTTATTATAGCTGTAGCACGCGGCGGCTATGTGCCCGCAAGACTCCTCTGCGACTTTCTTGGCGTAGAGAACCTTTTAAGTATACAAAGCCAGCATTGGACTGAGGCTGCTAAGGCAGCCGAGAGAGCCATAATAAAATTCCCTTATACTATTAGCCTAGAGGGGTATAAGGCGCTCTTGGTAGATGATATAATTGATACTGGAGATACTGTTATACTAGCTAAGAAGTTCGTAACGGAGCAGTGGAAGCCTAAGGAGCTACGTGTGGCTACATTACAATGGATTAGTAGTGTTGCTAAGATCAAACCAGACTACTATTATATCGAGGTAAAGGAATGGACATGGTTCCAGTATCCCTGGACAAGGCTAGAGGATGTCACGCAGTTTATACGGAGAATGGTTATGGAGGAGTACAAGGAGAAAGGGAGGACTAGATGGAGCTATGAAGATATAAAGTCTAGCTTCAGAGAATGGTATGGTATTACCGTCGATGATAGGTACTTTAGGGCTGCACTCAGTAACTTAAAAGAAGCTGGGCTCTTAGTGGAGGAGGAGGATACCTATAAGCTAAACATTGAACAAGTGCAGGAATGATATAAGGTTAAACCGTACGATCCTCTTTTTCGTGATGAAACCAGCTATCGCTGAATAATGATGTGGTTGGTCTTTGCTGAGTAATGTTGCCTTCACCAATCCTGTCGACAGCTTGGCTGCTCTATGCTCTTTAGCTTTAAACCAGCTTTTCTGACAGCTTTAACGAAGTCTTGCCATGTTATGGGTAGCCATGTTTTAAGCTCGCAGTAGAGGCTTGGATCTAATGTTTCATTACCACGGCTTGCTCTTAGAATCTCTATGTGAAGCCGTAACATAATATCATGCTTAGCCATGACATCTATTAAGGCTTTTTCTATCGAGCCAGCATACTTGTAACGTGCAAGAAGCAGGGCCTCGACAATACCATTGATAGTTTTTGGGACACCTTCGGTGCGACCCCTTAATGCTATTCTACGAGGCTGTACGGATTCCTCGGATAACTTATATAGTATTCTGCTTAATCCTGGCTGAGGAAGCTTATCAACAATCCCCCCTATAATGAATACATCTGTCTCTAGTACTTCACGAGGCTCCAGATCTTTTTCCGCCTGTGGGTCTAGAAGTACTATTTTTTCGTAGTCTAAGCCTTGTAAGTAGTCTAAAGGGGTTAAGGGGGTTAACTTCACAAGGCTGCGACCTAAATAGCTTGAAAGCCATGCTGCAATACCGGGTTTAGTTGAGGATAAGACCATGTGGCCATCCCAGAGGTATTTCCTAATAGCGCCTAACGTTGTAGATAATTGTCTCCGGAGACTTACTAGCTCACTTTCATGTTTATGCCACGAGATGAAGCTTAAGTCTATTATGAAGATGGGAGATAGCCTATAATCTATCAGCCGAGCCCAATCTCTGCCATGCTCTCGAATGTAAACTGCATCGGCCTTAGCTTCAACTCCTCCAGGAGATAATAGCATAATACTATGTTCTATGCTACATTCTGGAAGGCTTACAGCCATATACTCTCTGCCATGGAGGCTACGTAGAACTAAGCCGCCACGATGAAGAATCATATCGATTGCTAATTCTTGTAGAGGGTCGCGTGCAAACCGCCTAGTTTTAGGCCTATCTAGTAATAATATTCCTCTAGTAGCCTTTTCCTCTAACAATTTTGCAAGCCTGCACTTGAGGAGTTCATCAGCTTTATCGGATCTCATGGCCCCTATACTACCCTAGTATGCCTTAGTTATAAACTAGACAAGTATCTAGCGAGATAAGGAGTCAGTCACCGTGAGGCTCTTCACGTGCTTCTCTGTAGAGAGGAGGTATCATCATACCCCGGTATTAATATTAATAATGGTAGCAAGCATCTGAGGGCCTCAGCACCAGAAACCTTCAGCACCATGGGCCTCTCCTAAGCATATCTAGCCTTCATCACAGGATCTACTCTTCGAGCGCTTCCTCGAGTTCTTCTAAGATGTCTAATATTTTCTCCCTAATGTCCATGCGGGTTTTAAACCCATTCTTCATCAGAGACTGTGAGATACGTGTCGCAAGCTCCGTGAGGTCATCGAGAACCCCTTCTAGGATCTCTCTAGGATTCTCTTCGGTATCTATCAACTCCCTGATATAGTCCTTTAGATCCTTGTAGTTTAGACTTATGAGGATCGTGTCATGGGGCATCGATATATTCAAGAATATTGGTGCATCATGTTTAAGCTTTACTACTATGATATCATTTTCCTCCATACATGCCCCTAGTTCTTTAACCACCTTAGTTATGATCTCTTTAGCTCTAGCCAGAGCCATTACGGCTAGAACCTCCTAGAGCAGGATAAACAAGGTCTCAAGGTATCATTTTAAGTATTCTGGTATAAGTGCTATGAAATATATTGATAATAAAGCTATGCCGAACGGTACACCTACACGCGCCCACTCTTTACTGGTTATACCCAACCTTCCCGCTGCTACAATATTAGGTACATTGCCTGGTATAAGCATTCCACCTGAGATGAGGAGCCCTATAAGCGCACTCTTAATCTGTGATAGGGATAGAGTAGGGCCAATCTCAGCTGCAGTTAGCGTAGCATTATCCAGTATTGCTGAAACCATGTTGACCCAGTAGAGGACATAGGCTGGTATCTTCGTAAAATACCATTCAATGAGTGGAAGAAAGCTATTGCCTAATACCTCTAGAGCTGCAACAAAAAGATATACTCTTATAGCCCTGAGTATAACGCCTCTAAGGGTCTCGGTGTATTCGACTCTCTCAAGGCTTCTAGCGAAAGCAGCCTTATCCTTGCCTAGTCCACGTGAGACTCGGTAAGCAGCATAGATGGCTATGGCTATCACTCCCGGAACTATATAGGGGCCGAGCACATCGACTAGGAAGAGGAAGTGGGCATGGTAAGGAGGGCCAGATAACTTAGATATAGCAATGGTTGATAGAGGCTCACCGACTGGTGTTAATGCTGCACCCATGCCTAGTGCAAACGAAGCTAGGACTGTTAGTTCTACAAGCTTCTTACGTGGCAAGGGGAGGCCGGCTAGGATCTCAGAAAGTATGACGGCTGCCACTATGACTGAGATTATGCTTGAGGATAAGCCTAGCAGTGCGACGAAAACTGCTATAAAGCCCATAAAACCTAACCTCTGAAGAAGGCCATAGATCCCACGGTATATGCTTACATGGAAGTAATAGAATACTAGGCCTGCAATTAGGACCACTTGAGCTATACCGATAGGCACACCAGATATCATGACTGGTGATTTAAGAGCCATAATCCATAAGCCTAGCGGATCATGGACTAGGCCGTGGGAGTAGACTATTCCAAAGGCTATTATGGCCATTAGGAAGAAGAATGGCTCAAGATTACGTTCTACCTTCTTAGAAACAAGAGGTAAAAATAATACTAGTATAAGGATCGTAAACAAGCCTACGACTATACTAAGTATAGGCTCTTCCGGAATCGTGACATATAATGTATGGGCAGCCGACATCCATAAACCACCCTGTAAGCTGCCTAACAGCACTTATCAACGCTAATGGGAAGGATTAGGTAAAGGCCTGGTAAAATAAGTTTAGCCGCTACTTAGCTTGTACCCTTATCTAGAGGACGAGGCTCTGGCGTGGGATAAGGGTCACTCGCCATAAGCTCATAGATTTTAAAGGATAGCTTCTCCTGATACTCCCAATCTCCTTCAAGTACCCCACGGCCGAGCATTCTCCTTATAAACTTCCTATATAGTGGGTGAATACCCCTAGGTTTTACACGTGCAAGGGGGGTGCCTGGTAGGGGTATAAAGGTATGAAGCCTCAGCTTAGCACCCATCGCTATTAGCTTCTCCATGGCATTTATGGTCTCTCTTATATCTTCTTCCTCCTCGCCAGGTAGTCCCATAATTATATCGACTACAGGTGTAAAGCCATAGCTTATCGAGAGCTTTACAGCCCTAAAGACATCCTCAACCGTATGCTCTCTGTTAACTAGTGCTAGCACCCTGTCACTACCACTCTGCATGCCTATAGCTAGCCTTGTATTCTCAGCATACCTTCTTAGCACATCCAAGGTATCTCTAGTAACTTGTTCAGGCCTAGTTTCGCTAGGAAATGTGCCAAGAAACGGTTTTCCTCCATGCTTCCTAACACTTCTCAGTAAAGCCTCTAGAGCCTCTGGGTTGGGTCTTCTCCCATCAGGGCTTTGGTATGCTAGGCCCACTGGTGCTACGAATCGTATTAACGTCTTACCATTTGAAACATAGTACTTTACTGCATCTACAACACTCTCGACGCTCCTAAAGCGTACCCTTTTCTTGAACAGAAATGGTACTTGGCAGAAGCTACAATTATAGCTACATCCCCTCATAATTTCTATCGGTGGGAGTATGTTTATGGTCTTTGAGTAGGGGCGGTAGTTGTCAAGATCTACGCTCTCTATCCTTGTGACCCTAAATCTACCTTCTTCGCGGAAAGCAATGTTTGGGACGCTAGAGAGGTCTAGATCCCCCATATAGTACTCCAGAAGGCCTAGTATGGCATTTTCTCCGTCACCTACAACTGCTACCTCTGCACCAGCTCTAAGGACCTGCCAATATGCGCCGGCTGCGTGGGGGCCACCAGCAACAATACTGA
>JBEVCE010000105.1:0-11522 GCA_040514295.1 Pyrodictiaceae archaeon
GTACCCAGGGATCCTCCGTTCTTAGCCTCTCCAAGATCTTCTCCGGTGACCTGGTGCCATGCTTTAACTCCTCTAGTATTATGTCTCGCCACATCATGGTCTGCGCTTCATGCCTCTCGATAAGCTCTGGGCCTCCAACCCCTCTATGGGTGAATGCTAGCCTTGTGGGCCTAAGCCTCGACTGTTTCCTAATGCTTTCAAGGTAAAGCTCGTAGCGGAAGGGCGGGGGCGTTGTGGGGACGGTTGCATTGACCTCAGGGGCATAGAGCCCCATTGAGTCGCCTGTAAAGAGTATTCTCTCGCCCTTTGTCTCGAGCAGTAGGCTCTGATGATGGCTTGCATGGCCTGGAGTATGAACCACTATCGCCTTCGCACCACCAACCTCTACGACCATGCCGTCTGACGTAGCTACAAGCTTATCCTTTGGGGCTGGCACGGGCTTCCCATAGACCTCGGCTAGCCAGCCAAGGGCTTGCTTGGAGGCCTCCCATAGCTTTGAGGGGTCAACTAGATGCTTAACCCCGCGCGGATGAACATACACCTTTGCCTCCACGTTTAGCCCCTCCAGGCTTTCAAGTAAGCCGCCGACACCACCGCCATGATCTAGATGGATATGTGTCACGAAGACGTGTAGTCTCCTAACACCCTCCCTGACCCTCTTCTTCAACTCTCCTGCTAGAACATCCACCATGGATTGGGGCCCTGTCTCAACAACTAAGAGACTATCACCTGACCTATACAGGTACGAGTAGATGAAGGGTATACCCAGTCCTCCTGGCGTTACATCAATATACTCTAGGCCCGTCATACTATGCTTACACCGTGAGCCCCAAGCATCGGAAAGGCTTTTAACCCTTACCTCTACCCTGCCTGGTGTTTCCCACACTCAATGCCGGAGCCAGGGATACAGAACCAAGCATATAATTCTTGGGGCGGATAATATAGGGTCTACGGTGGCTCTCGCTCCGGGTGTTCTTCGTGAGCGACCTGGATAAGGTACTTGGAAGGATAGATGACCTTAGAGACCAGTCCATCAAGATATTATCTGATCTCGTCTCAATCCCAACCGTGAATCCTCCTGGCAAAGACTATGACAAGATGGCTGGTTACCTAGAAGATCTATTATCGAGGTATGGGATCAGCGTCAAAGTCCATGAGGTGCCGCGGAGTGTTGTGGAGAAGTACTATCCGGACTACGCTGACCACCCAAGGTATATCGTCATCGCCCGTCTAGGCTCTAAGGGTAAGATACTTCATTTTAATGGTCATTATGATGTTGTTCCTGCTGGCCAGGGATGGAGCCACGACCCCTTCAAGCCAGTAGTTGAGGGGGGAAAGCTCTACGGTAGAGGATCAACAGACATGAAGGGGGGAATAGCAGCAGCTATTACAACTTTCATAGCATTTGCGGAGGCCGGGGTCGAGCCTCCCGGGGTCCTCGAGGCGAGCTTCACGCCGGACGAGGAGACGGGTGGCCAGACTGGGGTTCTCTACATGCTTGAGGCAGGGCTTGCTAAGCCCGACTACGCTGTTGTCGCAGAGCCTAGCGGACTAGACAAGATCTGGATAGGTAATAAGGGTGCTGTATGGGCTACCATCGAGGTGTATGGTAAGCAGGCGCATGGCAGTACCCCCTGGCTAGGAGTAAACGCGTTCGAGAAAATGGTTGAACTAGCCTATTTAATGATAAAGGAGCTTAAGCCCAGAATAGAGTCCAAGAAGAGCAAGTATGATTATGGCGACCCCAATGCAGCCAAAGCAACCATAAATATTGGAGGCGAGGTCTCTGGTGGCGCCAAGACTAATATCGTGCCAGGATTCTATTCGTTCTCGATAGACCGTAGGGTGATCCCGGAGGAGACGGCTGATGAAGCAGCCAAGGAGATTATAGACTTCGTTGAGGAGGCCAAGAAGAGGATAGAGGGCCTCAATGCAAGAGTAGTCATAAGGTCAAAGTTTAATGCCACGGTGGTTGATCCGGACAAGCCCATAGTGGTTAAGGCTAAGGAGGCGGCGAGAGAAGTTCTAGGTAAAGAGCCGTCAACCGTAGTATGTATAGGGGGTCTTGATACACGTTACTTCCAGGAGAGGGGGATAGAGGCAATAACCTACGGGCCTGGCAAGGACGAGTTAGCTCACATGGCTGACGAGTATGTGGAGGTAGACGACTTACCTAAGATGGCTAAGATATATGCTAGGCTAGCATTTAAGCTCCTAGCCTAGAGATGCCAGGCTTCTTGGAGCATGTTTAAACTCCCCCACTTTTTAACCATAATACTGGTGTACCAAAGTCTTGTCTAAGTACATCTGGCTCCCTCCTAGAGAGATCATAGAGGAGGCTAATGTAACTAGGTTCATGAGAGAACATAGGTTCTCAACGTATAAGGAGCTTGTAGAGAAAAGTATTAAGGATGCTAAGTGGTTTTGGTGGAACCTTCCCTCCTGGCTTGGCGTGGAATGGTTTAGTGAGCCCCGTGAACTCGTAGACCTCTCTAGAGGCCCAGAGTGGGCTAGATGGTATATTGGTGGTAAGCTTAATGCATCCTACAATGTTGTTGACAGGATAGTGAAGATGGGGCTCGGCCATAGAGAAGCCTTTACATGGGTTGGAGAGGATGGGGTGACAAGGAGATATACTTATCAGGAACTCCTCATGAATGTGAATAAGTTCGCATCATTTCTTGATGAGGAGGGAGTGGCTAAGGGTGATGTAGTAGCAATCTATGCGCCAATGATGCCCGAGTCCATAATAGCGATGCTCGCGGCTATAAAGATAGGCGCAATAGCTAGCCCGATATTCTCCGGGTTCGCGCCTCAGGCTGTAGCCGAGAGGCTGAGGCTCTCTGAGGCCAAGATTCTTATAACTGTCGACGGCTACTACCGTCGTGGCAGAAGAATTATCCTTAAGCAGAACGCAGATGAGGCTGTAAAACTATCCAGAAAAGTAGTCAAGAGGGTCGTGGTTATCAGGAGACTAGGGATTGAGATCCCCTGGGACGAGGAGAGGGACGTATGGTGGCATGAGGCTATAGCCGGGAAAAAGCCTTCAAGAGAGCCTGAGGAAACAGAGGCCGAGGATCCAGCCCTCCTCCTTTTCACCTCTGGCACTACAGGTAGGCCTAAGGGAGCCGTAATAAGCCATGCAGGAACCCTCCTACAACCCTCTAAGGAGCACTTCTTCAACCTTGATATAAAGCCTGGCTGGGAGGACAGCGGCGATAGGCTATGGTGGATAAGCGATATAGGCTGGATGATGGGGCCCTGGCAGGTCTTCGGCTCACAATTCCTAGCGGCAAGCCATCTGATGGTAGAGGGTGCTATAGATTATCCCTCCAGGGATAGGGTGTGGTCGCTGATAGAAAAGTATAGGGTTACGCACTTTGGCTTTGCAGCTACAGTTGCCCGAATGCTTAAGAGGATAGGGCTAGCCGAGGTGGAAAAACACGATCTTTCAAGCCTAAGAGTCTTCGGAAACACAGGTGAGCCCATAGACCCAGATACCTGGCTATGGATAGTAAGGGATGTAGGCGAAGAGAAGAGGCCAATGATAAACCTTAGTGGCGGCACAGAGCTCTTCGGCTGCTTCGTCCTACCCAGCCCTGTCGTCCCCCTAAAGCCTTCAACTCTTTGGGGCCCGGGTCTTGGAATGGATGTCGACGTAGTAGATGACCAGGGGAGACCGGTGAGAGGTAGTGTAGGCTACCTTGTCGCAAGAAAGCCTACGCCGAGCATGACTAGAGGGCTTTGGCGGGAGCCCGAGAGATATATTGAGACCTACTGGAGCAGGTTTCCGGGCATGTGGTTCCACGGGGACCTAGCTCTCATCGACGAGGACGGCTACTGGTACATACTGGGCAGAGCTGACGACGTGATAAAGGTTGCCGGTAAGAGGATTGGCCCAGCAGAGATCGAGGCAGCCATAAACACTCATCCAGGGGTAGCCGAGTCAGCATGCATAGGTGTACCTCATGAAGTGAAGGGAGAAGTCATAGCATGTTTTGTCGTGCTTAAACAAGGCTATGAGGCCACACCAGGTCTTGAAGAAGAGCTTAGAAAGCTCGTTGAGAGAGAAGTAGGTAAGCCCTTTAGGCCTGAATACGTTAAGGTAGTAAATGACCTGCCTAGGACCAGGAGCGGTAAGATAATGAGGAGAATCATGAGATCACTTGCCCATGGAACCCCTCTTGGCGACCTAAGCGTACTAGAGAACCCCGAGTCCATAGAAGAGGTTAAGAAGGCCCTAAGAGACCTAGGCATACTTAAGGCATAGGAGTAGGAGGATATAGGGGGTTGCTCGGCATGCCTGCCACTCAGCCAGCCTTAGGCATGGTTGACATAACGAGTAAGCCCGAGTCTTTTAGAGAGGCTGTAGCAGAAGGCTACATAAGGCTTAGGAAAAACACTATAGAGGCCTTAAGGAAGGGGTGGAGGGAGAAAGGGGATCTAGAGACGATAGCCTCGATAGCAGCGATACTTGCAGCCAAGAAGCTGCCAGAGATAATACCGCACACCCACAACATCCCCCTAACCAGTATCAAGACTAAGTTAGAGTTTGTTGACGATAGAACCATTCGGGCCATGGTAATAGTAAGGACTCATGCAAAAACCGGTGTTGAGATGGAGGCCTTAGCAGCTGTTATGGCGGCACTCTTAGCGGTATGGGATGTCGTGAAGAAGCTCGAGAAGGACGAGAAAGGCCAGTACCCTGAGACTACGATCTATGGTGTAAGAGTTCTAAGTAAAATCAAAGAGGGCTAGATGGGTGGGACGGGCTGCTCTGCTCCACATGCTTCACATACTAGTATCCAGGCTTTACCCCTACGCTCTAGCCTAGTATCTGGGGCTCCACAGGTAGGGCATATTACATAGGTCTTAACGAACCTCTGTATAAGTGTGTTGAGCGACGCTGTTGACACTCTAACGTTTATCACGAGCTGCCCCGATTGTTCATCATAGTTCGCACTAGCGCCAAGCTCTTTCATCAAGTATCTCATGACTATCCTCGGCTCTCTCCTCATAACAGTCGTAAGCGTCTTGAAGTTCCTTATTATAGTCCTACTCCCAGCCCTCTCCACCATGAGCCTTGGCAGCTCGAACCTAGAGGCTCTTATACCCTTGCTCGGCAGCTTCTCGTAGAGCCTCTCTAGCAGCATATCATAGTTGTATATAAGGCTCTCTCTGTCCACCACGTACTGGGCACCCCTCTATGGCTAGCCCGGGCTAGGTAATATAGGTGTACCTCCTGCTAGCCTAGTCCTAGGCATATTCCTGGGCAGGGGATGCTATGAGGACAGCCTACGTAGAGACTTATGGTTGTTCACTAAACCATGCGGATACGGCTCTCATGAAGACTATGCTTGCTAGGGCAGGCTACGAGATAATGGATGAGCCTACTAAGGCCGATGTAGTAATATTAAACACTTGTACCGTGAGGCTAGATAGCGAGGAGAGGATGAGGAGAAGAATACTTGAGCTTAGGAGGCTCGTAGAGGCTAGAAGAGGCTTACTCGTAGTAGCTGGCTGCATGGCTGCAGCACAGCCATATACCGTCAAGAAGTTGGCGCCTAACGCGGTTCTAGTATCACCGCAGAATACGCACCGAGTCCTAGAGGCTATAGGTCAGCGTAAGGATATGCTAAGCCCTCCTCCCAGGCCCAAGACCATCTATATACCGGATGAGAGGATAGCTGTCCGTGGAGGCATCGCTGAAGTTCCCTTGGTAGACGGCTGTCTAGGTGACTGTAGCTTCTGCATAACCAAGATAGCTAGGAGGCAAGTATTAAGCAGACCCATGGAGAAGATACTAGAGTTTGTTAGGAGGCTTGTAAGAATAGGTGCTGTCGAGATAAGGCTGACAGGCCAGGATGTGGCTGTCTACGGTATCGACATATATGGGCGTAGGATGCTACCAGAGCTACTCAGAAGGGTCTCCGAGATTCCAGGGAGATTCATGATTAGAGTTGGCATGATGAGCCCCGACCAGCTTCAGCCGATACTAGATGAGTTCATCGATGCCCTTAGAAGCCCCAAGATCTACAAGTTTGTCCATATCCCCCTTCAGAGCGGCGACGACAAAGTATTAAGGATTATGGGAAGAAGGTATACTGTGGACGAGTATAGAGGGCTTGTGAAGGAGCTTAGGGCTAAGATGCCTGGTGTAACTATCGCGACGGACATAATGGTGGGCCATCCCGGCGAAGATGAAGAGGCCTTCGAGAATACCATGAGGCTTGTAGAGGAGCTTAGGTTTGAGAGGGTACACGTAGCCCAGTATACGCCAAGGCCTAGAACGGTTTCAGCAGGCCTACCACAAATCCCCGATCCCATCAAGAAGTCTAGAAGCAAGAAGCTCATGGCTCTAGTTGAGAGAATAGGCCTTGAGGAGCATAGAAGGCTCGTGGGAAGTAGGGCTAGGGTAGTCATAGTCTCCTGGGGTGAGAGGGGCGGTGGCCTAGAGGCAAGGCTATACAACTATGTTCAAGCAATAGTAGCAGCTAGTAATGGCCTGGCACCGGGAGTGTGGAGAACTATTGAAATAACGGAGGCAACCTGGTATGATGTACGTGGTGTAGTTGTTGGCTGAGAAGGCCAAGGAGAAGGCAGCTAGCTTCATGGCTGAGAGGCTCAGGGAGGAGCTAGCTAGGGCAACAAGTATTGGAGTGGGAACCGGCTCTACAGTTAAGCTGGTCCTAGAATACCTATTAGATTCCCCTAGTACGAGGAGCCTCTTATCCTCTAAAAGACTCTACGCTTCAAGTATCGATACCCTCCTCTTTCTGCAAGAGAGGGATATTAGAGCTAGCTCTATTCTGCCCCTAGGCTACCTCGACCTATACTTTGATGGCGCCGACGAGGTTAGTGTACAGCATGGGCTATGCCAAGCTGTTAAAGGGAGGGGTGCTGCGCATACTAGGGAGAAGCTGCTAGCCTTCATGTCGGCCAGGGTTTACCTTGTAGTAGACTATACTAAACTATCACGGCAACTAGGTGAGAAAGGGAAGCCCGTACCAGTAGAAGTCGTGCCACCAGCTCTTCCAGCACTACTATCCCTTTTAAGAGATATTGGTGTAAGAGCTGAAGCTAGGAGCTGCAACTGTAGAGATGGCCCAGCAGTAACGGATAACTATGGGCTTATAGTAGACACATGGCCTTGGGGTAAGTTCGAGCCCCTAAGATACGAGGGGTTACTAGATAGCATACCAGGGATAATAGGCCATGGCTTATTCATAGGCTATACAGACTATGTAGTCGTGGGCTGGGATGAGGAGGCTAAGCTCTTCAAGTGTAGGAGGACGAGAGGGGCACATGAATATAGGTCTAGGTGGGGCCGAGAGGCTAGAACAGCTCAGAGTAAGGCTTAAGAGGCTCCTCGAGAAGCCGCCTGCTAAGGCTCTCCAGGCTGTGGCCTCGGGCAGGGTCGTAAGATTAGCGTCAGAGCCTCTCGAAGTATGGCTTGTCCTGGGAGAGCATGGCGACTACATAGTAATACCTGGTACGTATTGTAGCTGTCCCCACTTCACTATAAGGGTTGTAGCACAGGGCAGTACCATGCCATGCTATCACCTCGTAGCAGTAGAGCTAGCCAAAAGGTTAGACAAGTTCATAGATCTATCGGGTAAGCTCTCTTCGAGCGAGAGAGAAGAGATAATATTCGAGACTATAGTCTCGGAGCGCGCTCTAACAGCCAGGAGAATTATCTTTAAGGGCTCCTAACCGCTATCCTAAAATGGCTCCACGCTAGGGCTGTAGACTAGAAGCAGGAAAGGGGGAAGAGATTCTCCGATCCCCCTGAGATGTCCGGGAGCGTGTAACTGTGTTGGAGGAGCCCAAGGGAGAGCTTAGATTCAGCTCTGAGGAGGAGATACTGGAGAGAATAAGCCGTGTTAGAGATGAGATTAAGAGTCTAAAGGAGGAGAGGCTAAGGCTTATCGAGGAGGTCAAGAGTAAGCGTAATGAGAGGAGGAGACTTATAGAAAGAGTACGCGAGCTTAAGAACACTCTAAGGGAGCTTAAGGAGAAGAGGAGTAACATAGTTGAGCGCATTAGGGATCTAAGGAGGCAGAGAAGAGAGGCGCTCAATAGGCTTAGAAGCCTACTAAGCGAGATGAACAACCATAGGCAGGTAATGAATGAGCTAAGGCCATTCTTAAGGCGGAGTGTTAACGCTATTAGGAGGAGGATTGACGAGCTTGAGTGGAGGCAGCAGACAGAAATACTCTCCCCTGAGCAGGAGAGGGAAATAATAGAGGAGATCGCTAGGCTCGAGGATACCCTCCAGAAGGTTATCGAGGCTCGTAGAGCCCTATTAGAGTTATCGGAGAAAAAGGCTGAGCTGGTAAGCTTAAGGCTACAGCTGAGAGACCTAGGCAATGAGATAAGGAAGCTAAGTAGCCTCATAGAGTCCATAGACTCTAGGATATCGGAGTTGAGGAGCCAGCTCAGCGAACTATCGTCAAAAATAGATAAGATTAGCGGGGAGGTGGAGGAGCACTCGGCCATGATAGACAAGATATCCGGGGAGATAAGGAGGAAGATCGAAGAGCTTAGAAGCCTATACGAAGCACTCAACAACTTTAGGAGGAGGCTAGAGCAACAGAAGACAGCGAGAATCATGGAGGAGAAGAAGAGGGTAGTAGAGGAGAAGCTTAGAAGGGGTGAGAGGCTAACACTTGACGAGATGAGGATACTATACGGTGTCGCAACAGAGGAGATAGAGGGTGAAGGCTCCTAGCGAGACAAGGAGGATACTAGTCCTAGCAGTAGATAGGGATGACGACCTAGGCTCAGTAGGTGTAAAGACACCTATCGTTGGGAGAGAGGAGGTTCTCAGAGCAGCTCTCCACTTTGCCCTCGAGAGACCCGAGGACTCTGATCTAAACGTGCTCTTTGCAGCCCTTAAGATATATAGAGACTTGTTGAGGAAAGGAATAAGTGCTGAGGTAGCAGTTGTATCCGGCCACCCTATAGACACCATCGAAGCTGATATGAGGATAAGGGATCAGACGCTGAGACTTGTAAGCGAGATAGGTGCCTCAGAAATCCTACTAGTATCTGATGGTGCCGAGGATGAGCTTGTAATACCAGTGCTGCAACAGATAGCACCGATAGTCTCGGTTAAGAGGGTTGTAGTGGAGCAATATAGGGGTGTAGAGGAGACCTATATCCTCATAGGTAGGTTCCTCCGCAAGGTGGTAGAGGAGCCTAGGTTCGCTCGTCTCTTCCTAGGAGTACCAGGTATAGTATTATCAGTGTTTAGTGCTCTAGCGCTTGTAGGCTACTTCTGGCAAGCTCTCCTCGTAGGCTTACTCGTAGCGGGCTTAGCTATGGTGGTAAGAGGCTTCGGAATAGAGGATGCGCTAGCAGAGATAGTATCCCGGGCCCCGCTAATAATAGTAGTCTACGGTATATCGGGTACGATAGCCTCAGTCGGACTAGCCGTCCTAGCAATGTCGATGGCCTCGTCACCCCAAAGCCTAACAGCTATCGCTGACTCAGCGCGTACAACTCTCTACCTATTAGCCTTCGCTATAAGCTTAGCAGTACTAGGTCACGCTATAAACAAGGTCGTTCAGAACGACTATAGGATAGCGGGAGAGGCGACAGTTACGGCAATAGTAGTTGTGGTCACAGTCCTTATAGACCTCCTCCTAAAGGCGCTAGCCATGATAGGGGCTAATCCAACTCCCCAAGCTCTTGCAGCTGCACTAGACCAGGAGAGCTTTGTGGTCTATGCTGTAGGCGGCATAGCAGCAATAATGGCTGTATGGAGGGTAATGGTGAAGCTAGAGGAGAGGTTGATGGCCTAACGTTCTAGGGGCAAGCTATGCAAGGGCCTACAGGGGAAGCTAGTTCTCCCGATCTCTCTAGGATTAACGAAGGCTAACTAGAAGGCTGCAGGATCGACAATAGGTCGAGTACTATGCTCCGAACCTCCTCTCCCTAGACTGGTAGTCTAGGAGGGCCCTAGCTAGCTCTAGGTCGTCGAAGTCTGGCCAAAGAGTCCTGGTAAAATATAGCTCAGAGTAGGCTATGTGCCATAGCATGAAGTTGCTTACCCTGATCTCTCCACCAGTCCTTACGATAAGATCGGGCTCAGGCAGGTCTCCTAGTGCAAGGCTCCTCCTAAGCTCCTCCTCGCTGACGCCCTTACACCCCCTCGCCAGGATATTCTTCACGGCTTCGAGTAGCTCCCATCTACCACTATAGCATAGGCCTATGCTCAACCTATGCGGCCCATTACCAGAAGTCTGCTCCTCGACCCATCTAATCTTCTCTCTTAGACTCGCAGGCACCATGGAAAGCTCCCCTACGACCCGTACTCTCACCAAGCCCCCGGAAACCCTACGGTCAGCTACAAGGTCGTCGAGAGCCTTAGAGAACAAAGCGTAGAGAAACCTTCTCTCATCCATAGGCCTACGTAGGCAGTTCTCAAAGGACATAGCGTAGACGGTGACGTACCTCACGCCAAGCTCCCATAGCTTATCAAGGATCCTACGAAGCCTAACATAGCCTGCTACATGGCCTAGCCAGGGCTTAAGCCCTCTCCTCCTAGCCCACCTCCGATTACCATCAGGTATTATACCTATGTGTAGGGGCAGCCTCCTAAGCCTACTAAACAATAGGCTTGCAACCTTAGACCTCAAAGGCTCTAGAGGCCGTAACCCAGGCCAGCCACTAGCTCCATTTGGTTCTCGGAGCCCCATCCAAGCCTCCATTGCCAGCGCCCTAGCATACCTCAAGCCTATGGTAAGATAGGCTAGCGACCTCCAGGAAATAGGCCTATCGCAGCCCCTAAGAAGAGTATCTCGTCGCTAGGCATACCTCACTCTAACTACATCCTCCTATGCAAGATCCTCTTAAGGGTCTCATCCTCCCCTCTAAGAAGCTCTTGTACTACCTTCTCAGCCTGGAGCGGGTCATGCACTATAGCCCTAACAATGATACCTAGGAGGGCCTTGCTAGAAAAAGGCCCCGCGAACTCCATTAAGAGGTCCACGGCCTTGGAAGGCTCCTCTACAAACAACTCAGAAAACCTCTTGCCAAACCTTTTCCGTGCAAGGACATCAAGTCGTACACGTGCGCCAATACTATGGCTCAAGAGGATCCTATCTATAAGAGTAGCAACCCTGCTCTCCTCTTTGGATACCATTGTATTAATCCTCGGCATGCCCTTAGCCCTAAAGAGCATTTAGCATTGTCATCATGCTATTCGTCGTTGTTAAAAATTGCCCATTGCCTAATGGTCTGTACTATTAGTACTACATATTTCAATTTAAATTCATATGGATTCCGTATCTAGATCTAGATATTGGAAGCTCCCTAACATTTAATAAAGCATTCTAACAGCGACCTACCAACATCATTGATTTCTATAAGAACTCTTAGGGAAAGCCTTAAAAAGGAAATATGCTAGAAAATGGTTAGCTAGAGCGAAGACTATAAGGAGGAGTCGAGCATGAGGAGTGTTAGGCTAAGGGGCTTGTCGCCTATCGTCTCTGTGGTCTTGTTGATCCTTATCGCTG
>JBEVCE010000105.1:11622-18918 GCA_040514295.1 Pyrodictiaceae archaeon
GTCTAGCAACATCATCGCCAGCAAGCGAGCCAGCACTACAAGAGAGGATAAAGATTGTCGCAGTAGCTAAGAACGCAACTAGTGTAACGGTATATGTCCAGAATCTAGGAGCAGTACCCGTAAAGGTATCGGCAGTCTACATAATAGCTGCCAATGGAACACTATTATGCTCTAATACTACGCCTACAGACAATACTACTATCTCTCCTAGCACCATAGGGGAGATAGTGGTAGATAGTAATTGTGCCAATGTACTATCAATAGGCACCTATACCGTCAAGGTGGTCACCGGGAGAGGCACGGAGGCATACTATACCCTCACCATAGCAGCTAGCTGAAAGTAAGAGGCGATGGTATCATGCAGGGTAGGCTAAGGGGCTTGTCGCCTATCGTCTCTGTGGTCTTGTTGATCCTTATCGCTGTAGCTGCTTCAGTCCTCATCTATACGTGGATGAGTGGTCTAGCAACATCATCGCCAGCAAGCGAGCCAGCACTACAAGAGAGGATAAAGATCGACTCTATCCGGGTGGCTACAAACACCTCAGCTACAACCTACAAGTCTAATGTGACGATATACGTGAGGAACTTGGGCTCAATAGCCTTCAAGCCATCCGGTGCCTTCATCTATGACGTGGCCTCCGGTACAGAAATCTGCAGCAACACTACTTCAAAGCTAGCCAGTATTACAGTCAAGCCCGGCTACGTTGAGGAGGTCGTAGTAAACTGCGAAGTAGCTTTAACCTCTGGTAAGGCCTACCGGGCTATAGTTGTAACTGAAAGGGGTAGTGAGGCATCATACCTCTTTACCGC
Organism: Pyrodictiaceae archaeon; assembly: GCA_040514295.1. GTDB lineage: Archaea > Thermoproteota > Thermoprotei_A > Sulfolobales > Pyrodictiaceae > JBEVCE01. Next base: position 12,433 of record JBEVCE010000105.1, read on the forward strand.
TCCATAAATCTTTTTAAACAACTTTATTCGCTAACCTAGCTAGGTAGTGGGTTGATGATTAATCCCTGATGCCAGTACGATAGCTAGCCTGGATGAATTAATAAGGCTTCTCCGAGTATATGCCTCCTAAGGGTCTGGCTCGTGCTGCACTAGAAGGTCGCTGGGTATGGCTGGCGGGGGTAGAGACGACCAGGTAGCAATAGATGCTAATACTAGTCCTGGTGAGGAATTCCATGTTCTAGCTAGCTATAGTGTATTTGAGCGTCCTAATGTTACCGTATTAATAGTCGAGGATAAGGCTGGTAGGAGGTTCTATCGTGTTGAAGAGCCGCTTCGTAGCCCGTATGTAGAGAAGGCTTATAGAAGGCTTATGGCCCTAGTTACTAGTGATCTTCGTCTTCTCCGTAGTCTTTCTGAGCTAGAGGTTGTCGAGGAAGGTGTTGACTTCATACTTCCATATGCTAAGAGGATTCTACGCAGGATAATGCCTAGGCGCGAGAGGAGTAGGCTTGAGGAGGAAGCCCTCGTAACAGCATACTATGTCGCACGCGACGTTGTAGGCTATGGCCCGCTAGAGCCATTGTTACGTGACCCCGGCATAGAGGATATAACATGTAATGGTGTTGGTATCCCGGTGTTCGTGTTCCATACGGAGTACGAGTGGCTTACAACGAACATAGTATTCTCCTCTGAAGACGAGCTCGAGAAAATTATAATGAAGCTCAGCTTGAAAGCTGGCCAAGAGCCGTCCATAGCAACTCCTATGGTCGAGGGCGTCCTAAGGCCCGAGGGCTATCGTGTACACATTGCTCTCGACGTAGTCTCTAGGAGAGGCCATAGCTTCACTATCCGCAAGTTCCGTGCAGAGCCATTCACCATAGTAGAGCTTATAAGGAGGCGCACCCTCGACCCCCTTGTAGCAGCCTTCCTCTGGATGGCTGTCCAGTATAAGCAGGGCATCGTCATCTACGGGCCTACGGGCTCGGGTAAGACCACCCTCCTCAACGCCCTAGCTATGCTCCTCCCACCAGAGTATAAGATAGTCACGGTCGAGGATACTCCAGAGATCTATCTCCCCTTCCACGAGAACTGGACAGCTATGATTACTAGGCTGGCTAGGACAGACTACGCCCAGAACATCACCCTCCAAGCACAGGTAGAGGCGGCTCTAAGGCAGAGACCAGACATAATAATACTAGGGGAGATTAGGTCCAGGGAGGCCTATGCTTTCTTCCAAGCACTCTCGACAGGGCATGGAGGCCTAACAACAATACACGCTGAGAACGCTGATGTCCTTATAAGAAGGCTCTCATCCCCGCCCATGAACGTGCCTAAGAGCTTGATAGCAGCCACGAGGCTCTTCGTGAGAATAGTAAGGCTTGAATACAAGGGCCAAGTGCTACGCAAAGTTATTCGAGTCGACGAGACCCTAGGATACGACCCGGATAAGGACGAGCTACATATAGGCCCGAGAATCCTATGGCGTAGGGACGACGACGTATGGTATATGAGGGGTAAGTCTAGTAGCCTCCTGGACGCGATAGCAGAGTCCACGCTCATGTCACGGGAAGAACTCCTAGAAGACCTCGAGAGAAGAGCTACGGTACTGAAATGGGCGGCCATGAAAAACCTCGATATAGCGGCCATGCACGACCTCGTGAGAAGATATATGAGGGAGCCTGAACAGGTCTATGATAAGATACTTAGAGAGGAGAAGGTCGTCTACATACCGCAAATCATTGAAGACTAGGCCTTGAGGCCTAGTGACGAGGGAGCAGGCATTTTGCCCCATGCTGGCCTTCGACAACCCGGCCCAGCCAAACCTCCTAGACCACGTAGGGAGGAGGATAGCCAGCCCCAGGATAGGCGTGTAGCAAGCGGTATTACATGTAGGCTTCTCTACGCCCAGTTCGAGCATCCAGAATATATTATAATAGGCTCCGGTATAGCACGTAGCCTCGAGGAGTATTGTACTGGCTCAAGCCTCCTACTACTAGGCTTAGCAGGCTTCATAGGGCTCATCGTCTTTTATTTTTCTTGGACAAGGCTTGGACTAGCCCTAGCCTACTCGGCTATAGCTGCTAGCATTGCAGGCCTAGCCATAGGTCTACCCCTAGGCCTAGCACTTACAATAGCGCTACCCACGGCTTCCTACAATAATCGTAGAAGTAAGCTTGAAGCCAGATTCATAGTATACTCTATGATACTCTCCATGCTCCTAGCAGGCCAGGCTAAGCTCTCAGAAGCCTTCCAGGTACTAGCAAGAGACTACCGTGACGACCTTAAGGATTTCAGTATAGAGAACGACTATATCAGCTCTAGTCTTAGACTAGGTAGGGGTCTTGAAGAGACTTTGGAGGATGCTGCACTAATAACGCCTAGCCCGACGCTAAAGACCCTCTACACGAGCCTTGCGAGAGCCTCTAGAGTAGGAATACCACCCCTAGAGGTAGTCAGGGAGGTTACCGAAATGTACCTAAATAATTACAATATGATGGTTGAGAAAACACTTACCTCACTTGGAGGAATATTTGAGATGTTTGTTTCGACAGCTATACTATTACCGGTAATAGTTGGCGTTATGGGCCTACTCTATGCATTTATGCCGGTAGGCGGCATAAGCTTTGAGCAACTACTCTTCCTCACAATATTCGTGTTAGTTCCAATAGTATCAGTAGTTGTAGTCATTATCTCGGATAGCCTTATATCAAGGTTAAGAGTGTGAAAGCTAATGGCTCCTACGCCAAGGCCTCCAAACCCCTGGCCATATATAGGCCTATCTCTCTCGATAATAGCCCTGCTACCGTTCATAGTTGGGCATCCGTGGGTCTACAGCCATATACCGGCCGAGTGGAGGCCTAAACCAGTCTTCAAGCCCTTCATGGGCATTCCAGTCCTCACGGACAAATCCTCAATGCTCTTTGCATCCATTAGCATGGTGTTAGGCTTACTACCACTATACTTGTATGCTAGGAGGGGGTATAGGTGGAGGGAGAGGCTACTTGAACAGACAAGAGACTTCCTTCAGCTTTATGCAGGTATTATAAGGACTATGGAGAATACTTCTGAGGCCCTCCTAGCTACTGCTAGGCTAACTAGACCACCTATCTCCCTCTTGGCCGAGAGGATGGCTAGGCTCTACCGGGTTAGGGGCGATATAGACGAGGCGTTCAGGGACGCATTTAGTAAGGCGCCACGCGAGGTAAAGCTCCTAATATCATCAATCCCTGCAGCCCTAAAAGCTGGTGGCGCTCGCGGACTAGTACTAGAAAAGGCGGCTAGGTATGCTAGCCAGCTACATGTATTCAGGAGGGCTATAGAAGCTAGGATGGCAGAGTACACCGCGGTGGTAGCATTAGCTGTCATAACATATGCAGCAGCAGCGTCAATAGTCCTGGGCTTAGTTCAAACGCTAGGAGCATCACAGCTACCACTAGCATCAGCTAAGAGGATAGACATAGACTTCATGAGAGGCGTCTTCTTCTACTCGATAATAGTCTTAGCCCTCTCCTCGTCGATGGTTATAGGTAAGACTATTAGAGGCTACCTCCCATTAGCATCAAAATACGCGATGCTGCTTATAGCCTCCTCGACGCTAATACTCCTATTCCTGCACATACCCTAGAACCCGAAAACTAGCCCACTCTAATCTCGAATCCGAAGGAGGCATAATAATATAAAGTTTTCATGCTAGCTTAGTAGTACCTATACCTGGATGAGGCATAGGCTCACGGAGAGTACTATCGATTCTCAGCGGGTGACGCGGATGTACCTGCAACGTACCGGCATACCCGGGCTAGACGCGCTTCTAGGAGGAGGTATTCCACCCGGCAGCATAATTCTACTAGCAGGAAACCCTGGTACAGGGAAAACTACTTTTGCAGCAAAATTCCTCTATGAAGGAGCTGCAAGATTTGGCGAGCCAGGAATTTATGTGAGCTTTGTTGAGCCTAAGCGAGACTTCTATAATAACATGAGGAACCTTGGCCTAGACTTTGAACCCCTAGAGAAGAAGGGCGTATTCAAGTTCCATGAGGTACTCACACTCGTCGACAAGGAGGCGCTCAGCGAACTTCTAGAACAGCTATTGATGGAAGCCATAGAGATGGGTGCTAAAAGACTAGTCATAGACAGTGTTTCCGCCTTACTACAAATTGTTGGCGAGAGGAAGTCTGTTAGAGAGCTTCTCCACAACTTCTTCATCCACGGCGTAAAACAAGAGGGGATAACCACTATACTCATAGCCGAGCTCCCTATAGGAGAGAGCACGGTGGGCCACGGCATAGAGGAATTCATAGTAGATGGTGTAATAATACTCAAGATGAGGGTTGTTAAAGGCAGGATAGAGAGGCTCATGGAGATAAGGAAGCTTAGGAGCGCCCCAATAACTTTGGCTGAGATAAGTTTCAGAATAGCACCTAAGGTTGGTATAGACCTAAGAGTTCCACCTGCACCTGAGGAGCTACCAGGACTCCCACATAGTAGTGAGGATCAGTGGAGGCTAGAAATGAGTGGTAGAGGAGAGACGAAGCCAACCATCCTCTTTTCTAAGGGCTCACAAGTGCTACTAGTAACTCATCCCCTCATAAACACGCTTCACTTAACCACATGGCTAATATCACTAGCACTCAAGTATAATCTTAACACTATTAATACTAATAATCTAGAAAATGTTAAAATCCTTTATAGAAGCTACTTTCACTCCCCAGCAGTGATTAGAGAGAGGTTGATGAATTGCCTTAAGCAGAATAAAATACATATCCCAGAAGACAATATACTCGTACGATCTATTAATCCTACTCTTAGAACAATAACTGATATTGCAGCTACAAACATTTACGAGGAGACGAGTTTTAAGCCAACAATACTTGTTGTTGAAGGCCTAGATGTAGTATATGATCTCCTCGCTGACCCTGAAAGCTATAGAAGGGAGCACTACAATAATATCATGATTAGGAGGAAGTACGGGATAACATCCATTTATACGTTTACGGCGCCTGGGATGAAGGATGTAAAGAGGATACCGCTTCTCTCTGTCTACGACTATGTGTTTAGAGTTAGGCCGCTAGGCTCACGTAAAACTATGTCAGTAGTACCTGGTGAGGTAGAGATCGTTTCGTTAAAGCACCTCTTTGAGCCCTTTGGATTCCGGTGTAGAATAGATCCTAAGGATCTCATGGAGTGTAAGGTTAGGGATCCCAAGCAGATATGTGCGTTAAGGTTCTAGGAGCTTAAACTATCTTGTCCGGCAGGAGGTTGGGAGGAAAAAGAGCTTGCTTCCCCTCGGAAAACCTTTACCCTATTAGTCGTGCTCTGTTTCCGTAGAGGCTGCCCTGGCTACTGGTGCTGTGGGAGCTGGTTTAGCTTCTTCTATGGGCTTGAACTTGTTCTTGAGCTTCTCTAGTACCTGGGGTAATGTAGTGTACTCCATTTCTTCAGGCCCTAGCCTATGGGGCATGAAGGGCCCGTGACGCCTCATATAGTCTGCTATTAGTTGCGCTAGTCTTCTCGCCTCATCGAATGCCGGGTCATCGAAGAGGTCTACGGGGCCTATCAGCCTACCCTTTGTCACGTTGAATCCTAGGCCGACTATTCTTGGTGGGCCGTCGAAGCGTGTACATTTCGCATCCTTCTGTCCTACTGGCATGAGCGGGCCGTAGTGGCTTCCCCTCATCCATCCCGCCACAAGGTGTGGGAAGCTGAAGGGCTCGAGGATTTCGCCTAGTGCTGGGAACCCGCTCTGCGCCCTAACTATTGCTACCGGGTCATCCTTGCCCACGTACCTGCCTGCTATTAGGTTTAGCCTCTCCGTGCTTACTACTGCTGCTATCTCGTTATCGCTTTTCCGGTAGACCCTCTTTATCACATACCTGCCCGTAGTACCTATCAATGCTAGTATATCATACATATCCTCGGGTGCTGAGAGGATGACTGATTTGCCCTCGTAGACGTCCATTATCTCGAACTTGTAGCCATCATGCATCCTCGGGTCTATTACAAGGCCAGCCGTATTAAACGGGTCGGCGAAGATCTTGAACATTGGTAGATTGAATGCGCCTGGCTCCGTCTTATCAGCCATGAATATTACTATTGGGTCGCTTTTCCTCTCGGTAAACTCCATCTCGGCTACTCCAGGGCCTAGCCCCCTAACGTTACCGCTAAAGGCGTCGCTTAGAAGGTCCTGGCCAGCTGCGTAGAGGCCTAGCTCCTTAGAAACCTCGGTAGCCTTCTTGAAAGCATCCCAGGCTATGCCATGGATATCGGGGTGGTCTACGCCCTTACGGTGTGTCATTATGAGCTGTAGGTCGTCGCCTACATGGGTTACATAGAAGTCTATTATAATGCCCTTCCTCTTAGCTTCGGCTAAGACGCGTGCAGCAGCCGCCATGGTGTCTGGATGTACTTTGTGGTGCCCGGCAATACTACCTATATCAGCCTTTATAACGCTAATAGTGATCTTATCTGGCAACGTATACACCCAGTACG
>JBEVCE010000106.1:0-5049 GCA_040514295.1 Pyrodictiaceae archaeon
ATTCTAGATTAGGGGTTGAAGAATGTTGCAGACCCAGCATGTACTTACATGCGGAGCTGCTAGAGTGGAGGTAGCTCAGGGGGACATAACTAAGGTTGAATGCGATGCAATAGTGAATGCTGCCAATAGTTTAATGATAATGGGTGGTGGCGTAGCGGGGGCGATTCGTAGAGCTGCTGGGGATGAAGTTGAGGAGGAGGCTAGGCGGCATGCACCAGTACCTGTTGGTAAGGCTATAATTACCTCTTCCGGGAGACTAGCACCTAGAATCAAGGCTATAATACACGCTCCTACCATGGAGAGGCCAGCAATGAGGACGACGGTGGAGAAGGTCAAGAAGGCTGCGAAAGCAGCGTTAGAGGTTGCTGAAAAGAACAACCTAGCATGCATAGCCTTTCCTGCACTTGGTGCTGGCGTAGGCGGGCTCCATACTACTGAAGCTGTAAAGGCTATACTAGAAGCCATAGAGGAACAAGAGCCCTCCAAGGTGAATAGAATAATACTAGTAGCCTACACGAGCACCGATTACAACCAGTTTCTAAAAGCTATAAGGGAGTTCCTAAGAGGAGCCAGGAAGTGTAAAGCAGTAGAGAGCCCTGAAGTCTAGGGTGTCCTAGCGATGGAGGAGTTTAGCTTGAACGAGAAGGAGATCATAGAGGAGTATAAGAAGAAGCTAGCAAACGTTTACAACGAACTGGTAAGAGGCCTTGAGGCCGAGAGACAGCAGCTACTAAAATACGTTGAGGATGAAGCCAGGAGGCTTAAGGAGAGGATACTAGAGGTTTTTAAGGGCTAGCCTCCCCCATAGCCTCCTCCTTAATCTTTCTCAGCTGCCTCTTGTACATCTCGTATAGCTCCTTGGTTGTCGTGGCATCCTCAGGCGATTTGTCGGGCCTCCATCTTATGAATCTTGGGAAGCGTATTGAGATTCCTGCACCTGGCTTAGCCCAGCCATAGCAACAAGTATGTATGGGGCTTAGAGTTAACTCGGCCCCGATAACCTCAGCTACTAATGCTGGCTCTACCCATACATCTGGTTTAAGCTCGCTTTCAACCCTAGGAGGCTTAGTATTTCTAATGTATGGTCCGAGTATATCGTACATCTTATCTAGATCTTCGTCGGTAAACCCGCTTCCAACCTTGCACACGCTCTTAAAGGTGTCTGTCTCGGGGTCGTAGGCAGCCATTAGTAGCGTGCCTAGCTTTCCACCACGACGACCCTTTCCATAGAAGGCTCCAATCACTACCAGGTCTACTGTATCAGCCATTTCGCTCTTATAGTCACGTTTGTACTTTATCCAGAGCCAGCCTCGTGCGCCAGCCTGGTAGAAGCTTTTATCGTGGATGGCCTTAGCCATTATCCCTTCAGCACCCTCCTCTATAGCCTTAAGGAAGAAGCTCTCGAGAGTACTCACATCATCGGTTATTATGCTTTCTGCCAGCCTCCAACGCTCATCCTGCACTATTATCTCTTCAAGGCGTTTACGCCTCTCTGGTAAGGGCTTACGAGTCAGATCATCACCATCAACATATATGGCTTCGAAGAGGAAGACCGCCACTGGTATCTCCTTCATAACTTCTCTTACATCGTGCTTTCTCCTCCGATGCATTAGGATCTGGAAAGGCTGTAGTTCACCAGTATCAGGGTTTACCGCTACTATTTCTCCCTCAATAATAGCCTCCTTAGCCCTAACAAGTTCACGGGCCATCTCAACTACATCGGGGTACGCGTGTGTGATGTTCTCTAGCCTCCTGGAGAATATAACTATCTTATCGCCTGACTTGTGTATTTGCGCTCTTTCACCATCATATTTATACTCTACTAGTGCTCTACCGCCAAGCTTTCTTAAGATCTCTGCAGGATCGTTAAGCCTCTCCGCTAGCATAGGCCTCACTGGCACCCCTACCTCCGGCTTAACATTCTTGACCGCCTCGATACCATTCCTAGCCACTATCCTTGCGATCTCGCCTAGATCAGCTCTAAGATTATAAGCACGTTCAATTATAGGTCTCATGGCTGCCGAGCCTCCATAAACCACGGCCAAAGCCTCCATGATAGTTGCATCACCTACGCCGAGCCTTAGCCTACCCTCGACGAACCTAGCGATATACTTTGCCTCCTTAGGAGAGGCATCCATAAGTAGACCTGCAAGTAGCTTAAGCTTTACATCTCTACTACCCTCACCAGTTGCTAGTGCAATCTTAGTTAGAACTTCATAGACATGTTCAAGGCTAATCTCGCGCTGAGCCTGCTGAGGAATAAAAGCCAGTAATCCTCTTCCTCCACCCCCCGCCTTCTCGGCCTTAAGCCTCTCAATAGCTAAACCTATATCACCTAAACGCTTAGCAAGCTCCTCGACCTTTCTCTCGGAGACTTGAAGCGCGATAGAAGCTGCCTTGACTAGTAGTTTTTCGCCTACACCAAGCTCTGGCAACCCTCTCCAATCAGGCCAGAGCTTGCCCTGTAGGAGGTAGACAACCTTATCTATAGAGTCTGGTGGCGTCTTCTTAAATAACTCGACAAGATATAGCAGCATCTGCGTTCTAGCCGTAACTCTCTCAAGCTTCTCAAAAGTATCAACAACAAGCCTGAATGGCATCATACCAGCCGCACCCTCTAGATGAATCCCCGTAGCTACCTAATACCCATAGCATACCCTAATTCGGATTCCGGGTAATAAAGGAACCAAACTGGGCAAACCCGACATAAAGTGACATGCTAATATGGTATTACCGGGCCATGTCATGTGTATGGAGTTGTACCAGTGAGGCCGATATCGCTAGAGGTATCTCTAAGCCATCTTCGATCATGAGGAGTGATGTGGATTGCCGATGACTGGGGACAAGAGTCCTGTTGGAATAGTTTCGGGGGAGTCACGGTCAGACTCATTTCTCGTCACATTAAACCCGAGCAACATGCCTAGCCTCTACGACTACATATTCTTTGAACTAGACGAAGTACCACCTGGAGAGGAGAAGGCACAGAAGGTTAGAGTAATCGCCCAACTGAGGAGTATTAAGAGGATCGCCCTAGGAATTCATCCAGAGCAGCCCTGGCAACTTCTCCGCAATATAGCGTTACCTAAGGACTCTGATAGCGTAGTTGCCTACGCAAAAATCCTAGGCTATAAGTGGAAGGGGCGAATATACTTCCCGCGACGTGCCCCCCCGATAGGCACGCCGGTATACTATGCTACTGATTCTATGCTCTACGAGCTATTCTCCATAAGCGAGAAGAGGAGGCTGCACATAGGGTACTTAATAACAAGGCCTAGTGTAAAGGCATACCTAGACTTAGAGGGCATTAAGAGGCATGTCGCCATAATCGCTGCAACAGGGGCTGGTAAGACCTGGGCTAGCGTGGTGCTGATAGAGGAGTTGCTGAAGAAGGGGGCTACGATAATAGTGCTTGACCCTCACGGCGAGTACACGGCGATGCAGAGGACGGCATGTAGGCTCGGCCCAGAATATTGTAACTCGGTTAAAGTGGTTAAGACCAAGAAGGATCATGAGGGCGAGATACAATACAAGATAAGCACTACTAGCATGTCAGCTGAGGAGCTAGCATCAGTTGCTGGTGTACCTTCTAAGGCCACGCGTATCCGAAGCCTTATCGCTGGTGCTAAGGAGCTAGCTGAGATACTAGCTAAACTAACTAGGAGGGAGGAGTGGCTTAGCCTAAAAGGAATTATAAGAATATTATTGTCGGCTATAGATGCTGCTGATAAGACGCGTGTATCCAACCAGCGCTACGAGTACTTTGCCGGGGAGCTGCTTAAGAGGCTGAACATGGATAAGATTATCCTTAAGGAGATAGAAGAGGCTGAAAAGCCTAGGATTGAGAGAAGCATACTCCGGATATGGCTTCCACTGAGAAAGGATGTAGAGCCAGGATATGATGCACTACGCTATATGGAGGAGCTGAGGAGCCTCGGGGTCTATGGGGTCAAGACAATACCCATAACCAGCCTATTATCGCCCGCCACGGTAACAGTCATAAATCTTAGCGGCCTTAGAACCGAGGTTCAAGATCATGTAGTCTACAACGTGCTCTCAAGACTCTTTAATGCAAGGCTTAGACACCTAAGAGGCCTAGGAGGAGAGGTTTACCCGTACCCCGTACTAGTAGTTCTCGAGGAAGCACACCGCTTCATACCACCAAAGAGTGTTAGGCAGACACGTACAAGGGAGATAGCGTCAATAATTGCTAGTGAGGGTAGAAAGTTCGGAGTATACCTTACAGCCATAACCCAGAGGCCAAGCCGTATAGACCCAGACATACTCAGTCAGCTTCAGGGCCAGATAGTTCTAAGAATAGTCAACCCCAAGGACCAGGATGCTATAAGGGATGCAAGCGAGCAGATAAGCCAAGACCTACTAGATAACTTGCCAGGCCTAAACACTGGTGAAGCTGTCGTAGTTGGACCCATAACCCCCCTACCCCTTATGGTGAGAATAAGGGATAGAGTACTCGAGTATAGTGGAGGCGACTTATCCCTAGAAGAGGAGTGGCTGGGGGGAGTAAACAGTTTAAGAATGGTAGAGGAGATGAGGAGAGAGGCACTCGCAAAGATAAATAGGATATTAGGTGTAGAGCACAAGGAGCTCGTAGAAGCTATATCATCCCTACTAGGATCGGACGTGGACGTGGAGGAGGTAGAAGCAGGGCTCAGACTACTAGCTGTGGATAGTAATGTATGGGCTGGCTATGACGAGCTAAGCTCTACCGTATATGGTGAGGCTGGAGGCCAGAATGTACGACTAGTACTAGGCGAGGGTATAGTTAAGTGTAGTTGCGGCAGCAATAAGACATGCAGACACGCCGTGGCAGTACTGCTTAGGGCAGTCCTAGACGACCTAATATCCCGGGAGAGGCTGGTAGAAGCCAGGCCTTGGTGGATGGAAGAGTTTGTTCACTAGCATTTAATTTATAACCCGTAGTCACGACACCCTATTCTAAGCTAGCCTCAAGTATGCTGGAGTAAGCTATCCCGCAACAATTTTTAATTACTAAAGTATTGTAAGTAGTAAATGAAGAGGGTTAGGAGG
>JBEVCE010000107.1:0-18707 GCA_040514295.1 Pyrodictiaceae archaeon
TAAAAACAATAAAACACTAAAAACACTATAAGCAGTTAATATCAGCTGAGACAGGTTTCTTCATAGCTTTTAAGACTCTGAACCCCTCATGTCATCATACCGGAAGTGATGAAACGACGGTCTCAAGAACTTAATGTGATGACGAGAGTTCTCCTTACTGAATTACACTACCCAAAACATTAATAATTTACTAATATCGTGGGTTTAAGTTTTAGCTAATCTTCTATCTTCTTAATAACTGCATGGAATGTATTTCTCCTACAATAGGGGCAATAATGATAAAGCTTACCATTATTAAGTTTCATAAGATTAAAGCTTACCTCAAGTACCCATTCATTCCCACATCTCATGCATTTAAGAACCCATTTAGTCATGCCACGTACCCTCTATCCATCATCTTATTCTCCTATGACAAATGATCTCTTTCTCGAGCTGGAATCACACCCTTCTCAATAAGCTTACGTAGAACCTTTTTGAGTGTCTTACGTACTATCCATCTTTTCGTTAATGAACCGTAAAGTTTTATTGCAGTAAGCCTTATACTTTTTGTTCTTGTCATCGATATTAGTATCTTCTTCTCCTCATTGCTTAGTTCATCCCCTAAGTATCTAAGTCCCAGCCTTGCTACATCAGCTGGCTCCAGGCCTAAATAGGGATGTTCTGGTTCTATGTTCGATAAATCCTTGGTAAGCCTAAACTCTATTATTGTCACATAATCATTTGGCGAAAACTCGCCATACGTCTTCCTTAATTCTTCGAGCAGCTCCTTTACATTATTAAATCCATCTTTTCTTGCATCCTCATCATCGAGTTCTTTGATCTTCTTATATCTTATTCTTTCGACTTTTATCTTTGCTATAGGCTTACCAGCCCCATGCACTATGAGTTCGTCATACTTTACTTTATAGATTCCTAATCTAATAGTTGCCCTCTTCTTACCCTTAAGAATATCATCGACATAACGTCCTTTGACCATGATGTGTCTTCCAATGAATTTTACCTTATTCTTGCTACTATTTTCGCCGCTCAACCCTTGATCCCTAGATCAATACTGGAAAGTAACAGAGGCACAATTTAATATAAATATACATTCATTTAGTTAATAGTTGGTGGGAGGCTGGCGTGGAATAGGATGATGTCCTTCTATAAACCGGCCTAAGCATTAACCTATAAAGGCCGGCTGATGAGCCATGAGGCTATGATTTAGGGCCAAAGCGCTGATAAAGGAAAGTCTAGTTTAAATTCCTTGCTTTCAAAATCCTTGCAAAAAGATCGGTTTTTAGACGCCTAGTATATTTTTGCTGGTGAGAGTTTCGAATAAGCTTCAATACTTCTTTTAGCTGTGATAGCTGCACCCACCTTTAAGTCTCCTACCTCAATCGATGTGGTTAATGCGACCTCAATTTCCTCTCTCGATGCCGGTACACTTAATGTTACTGTATATGAGCCTACTTCTGCATACTGGCCTATTATCGAGTCTGCTATATAGCAGTGGGAGGAGATACGTGCATTCTCCATCACAATACTCCTTTTTACCTCGCTATATGCCCCTACAATTGCACGATCTAAAACCGTTGTGTCTTCTCGTACAAAGGAGTGAGCACCAATAAATGCTGCCCGAGATATATATGCGGGCCCCTTTATTACAGCGTAATGATCTATGACTGCTTCCTCCTCAACGTAGACTGGTGGCTCTAACACTGCTGTATCTTTTACCATAGCTTTTTCTGAGATAATAACCCCTTTAAGCGTTCTAACACGATAACGAGATGCAACTAGATAATCCCAGGGAGTATCCAGGTCGACCCATTCACCTATCCACTGGTGGCCTATTACCTTATCCTCCTGCATTCTTCTTGTAATGAACTCTATTATGCTTATGCCCTCCTTGCAAATCCTTTGCCTTAGAAGAGCTGTGTCTCTTAGCGTATATAGGCCTCCATAGATTAGCCTACCCTTATCAGCTGGAATTACTCTCCCATCAGGCTTCATACCTAACCTCAAGAATCTTGGCGATAAGTATAAGGGGTAGACTACGCTAGCTACATCCATGGACTCGGTTAAGGCCATGGCTATATGAGAGCGGTAGAAGTCTGGATTAGAATAAATGTCGCCATAGACTATTGTTAAAGGTTCAGCAGTATCCTCCACTAGTGCTAAGCCACTACATATAGCTGCCTCAACACCAAAGCCTTTTTGAGCTGCAAACTCTACGTCCTCCCATTTTGCCTTAAGATGCTCGCTCACACTTACATCATCTGACACAACTATTATCTTATCCTCAAAGGTTTTAAGAGCTGAAAGTATATGGTCCAAGAGGATTTCATCAACTATTTTTACGAGGCTTCTACTAGTAGTATATAGGAGCTTTGATAAAGGCTTAGAACCTCCAGCTAATACCATAAGTGTCATGAAGTATTCACCCTACTCTACGGTTACCGTCTTTGCTAAGTTACGTGGCTTATCCGGATCATATCCTAGGATCACAGCTAGCCTATATGCTAACAGCTGTAGAGGAGGAATAACCATATAGGGAAGAGTGTAGGGTGTTGCATCGCCTTTGATAAACACACCAACATCTACTCCTTCAGTATCACGATAAATATTAGGTGCTACAAGTATTGTGAAGGCTCCTCTAGCTTTCATCTCCATGATGTTTCCTTGTATTTTCTCATACATTGATTCAAAGGGCAGTGAGCCTATGAATATTACTGGAAAACCTTCCTCAACCAAGGCTATGGGCCCATGCTTACTCTCTCCAGCAGGATATGCTTCTGCATGTATATAGCTGACCTCCTTAATCTTAAGGGAAGCCTCTAGAGCTAGTGGTACTCCTACACCCCTGCTAAGTACATAAATGCTTCTATTCCTTCTAAGGCGCCAGGCTAATCTCTCAATAATATGCGATGTCTGCTCGATGGACTTATGTACTATGCGTGGAGCCTGGCCAAGATGAGCTAGAGCCTCTCTAAACTCGTTCTCGGTAATTACATTCTTCTCCAAGGCATACATTAAGAGAAGATGCTCCAGCAATAGTATTTGTGTTAGAAAAGTCTTTGTGGCCGCAACACCTATTTCTGGCCCAGCCCTTGTGTATAAGGCTATATCGGATTCGCGTGGAATACTGCTACCAAGAACATTGGATACCGCGATTACTTTAGCCCCCTTTGACTTAAACGCCTTGACTGCTTGAAGAGTATCGATGGTTTCGCCACTTTGGCTAACAGCTATGAGGGCTGTATCCTTATCGGCTATAGTCGAGAACATCTCGTACTCAGAAGATACGAATGGTATTATAACGGTTCTCGCTATAAAACTCGCTAAATAGGCGAAGAATAGACCTGCATGAAAACTTGTACCTGCTCCTGTGATAAAGATTTTATCTGAAGATAGAAGAATGTCCACAGCCTTAGTAAGGGCTTGTTCACTAGATAACCCTATGAGAGTTTCTTGTAACGCGTGAGGTTGTTCGATTATCTCCTTTAGCATAAAGTGAGGATATCCTCCTTTCTCTGCATCACTGATACTCCAGGGGACTCTTATCGCCCTATTTATGCTGAAGGTCTTTCGGCCATCCTTTTCTACATAGACGTCATGTGGAGTTATGTATCCTATCTCGCCATCTTCGATTACTACAACATTTCTAGTGAGGTCTAGAAATGACGGTATATCGCTTGAAACCACATTGAAGCCCTTACCTAAGCCTAATACGAGAGGGCTAAGCTTCCTAGCAAAATATATCTTTGAGGGTTCATCAGCAAAAAGAATAGCTATAGCATAAGTGCCTTCAAGCCTCTTAACTAGGCTTCGGAGAGCTTCTAGCATCGGCTTCCCACTATTAATTTCATCCTCCAGAAAATGTGGTATCACCTCTGTATCAGTCTCGCTTACAAATCTATGCCCTTTACTCATTAACTCTTTCTTAAGCTCAGCAAAGTTCTTAATTATTCCATTATGGACTACGGCTATTTTGCCTGTGCAATCTATATGGGGATGCGCGTTCTCCCTGCTAGGAGGACCATGTGTGGCCCATCGGGTATGAGCTATAGCTGTATAGGCGCAGTAGCGAGTAAGATTATTAGCCGAGACAACATTATCTATCCTACCTACATCCTTTACAACTATAAGCCTACCAGTTATACACTCGATGAGACCAAAACCTGCACTATCGTAGCCTCTATATTCTAGTCTCCTAAGTCCCTGCACGACTTCCTGTACAATATTCCTATGATCAGCTGTGATCCCTATTATGCCGCACATCCTACATACCTCTAACCCTTTCCCTCGCATTGGACTTGACGAATACGGGCTTCTCTAAGTACACTAGTCTCGGCCTTTTACTTAGATACCGGGGTAATGTTGAAGATACCCGGGGATAGCCTGAAATTTCCTCCTCTACTATTTTGAGCAGCTCCTCTGGAGTTAGAACTACTCTATCATTTGTCCTCCTAATGGTGACGTTAATGGTTCCTGTCGAAACCTCCCTATTACCGATAACTCCTATATAGGGTATCCATTCTCTAGCCGCATCCCTTATGCGCTTACCAAGCCCTTCACGACGATCATCTATATCCACTCTAATCTCATGTGACTCCAAGAGGTCGGCAACCTTCTCTGCGAAGTCGATATGACTAGAGCTAGGGTCTAAAGGTATTAGTCTTACTTGAATAGGAGATAGCCACGTAGGGATACTTGGCGTTTTTCCCCGTAGCTCATCCCTTACGGCTGTATCAAAAACCATGTATATGTATCTCTCGATAGAGCCTATAAGCGCCGTATGTATTATTACGGGATATTTTTCTAAGCCATTGGAGTCTATATACTTTATACCGAAGCGTTTTGCGTTACCTATATCAAATTGATAAGTTGCTATCTCTCTAGGCCTTCCGATGGAGTCTATTATATGGTATTCTACATTTACAACCCAATAGTATATTCCTGAGGGATAGAGTGTTACAAGTACAGGCTTACCGTCTCTTTTAACAAGTTCTAGTAATAGATCTCTATGATTCTCCCAGAAATCTTTAGTAACATTATATACAGCATAGTACTCTCTACCCAGTTTTCCAGCTTCATCGTGAATTATCCTCTGTATCTCTTCTGAAACCTTTACAGCTTCTTTAATATCTCTTACGAGGACATGGAGATCTGGCATATAAAACTTCCGGAGCCTAAAGCATAACGTTACCTCACCACTTTGCTCAAGCCTATAGCTATCAGCAACCTCAAACATCCCGAGAGGCAAATCCCTATAGCTTAGGACATAATCCCTAAGCATGGCGAACTGCTGGTGACAAGCAGCATAGCGTAGCACAAGTGCTTTCTCTGTCCTGACTTCATAGAGTCTATCGCCATATAGTTCTGCATGCTCGTATACAGGCCTTAGCGCTAAATCAAACATATTAGTACCCTTCACCCGGAGCACTGGAATGCTAAGCCTTCTAGCAACTCTCCAGGCATATTCAGCAACAGCATCGATGATCAACGCTGCATGAGGCTCATACCTCATATGCCCGTAATCCGAGAACTCCTCCCACTCAAACCCGAATTTTGAACATAGCTTCGTAACCGGATTTTCTGCCTCGCCAAGCTCCTTACCCAAGGCTTCCTTCTCTATGAGTATGGAGAACTCCTTATCTGCACGACTCAAATACTCTTCAGGTTCATAAATTTCACCAGTAGGTGTAAGAACATAATGTTCTCTCTTAATCTCTAATACTGGTCTCGTCGCCGTAGGCTTGTACTCTCTTGAAAGCTCTGCAAGAGGATGCCCGTAGCAATGGAGGTTAAATTCCTTGTACCAGCCGAAGGGAGCTCTTACCACTGGAACGCCGCTTGTCCTTAGCTCCTCCTCAAGCATACTTAGTACTTTTAGCGCAAGAGGAGGTGGAGCTAAACTACTAGATAAATGAGCATAAGGATATAGTAATATGGAGCCAGCACGTACCTTTACTAGTACATCTAGTATATCTTGGGCCACTGCCTTAATGAAGCTTGGCTCACTTTTATCGTCATCCTCTACGCTGACAAAGACCACTAAGACGTTGGATCCATGATACTCTCCAGGGACCTTCTCTCCGATATTCTCTGCATCCTTGAGAGCTTTACGCGTAACCTTATAGCTCATGTTCTTGGCATGGACAAGTAATACTCTCAAGGACCTACATCCTCACTATAGCATCCTACTCCTCGGCAGCTAGGGATAGAGTTCTAATAACGGTCCTTTAAAAAGAAGGCTATATCAAATATAAAAGAATTTTAAACAAAAAGAGGAGACAGCGTCTTTTAAAAGCCTCATTAGGCTATAGCTGTCTGCTCCTGTAGCTTTCTTTGAAGCCTTAGAAACTCCTTCCTATTCCTAACCCTGGGTGAAGGGTTCTTACGAGGCTTTGCTGGGATCTTAGGGGTCTGCTTTCTAACCTTACCAGCTTTCGTTAGGGAGCCATGGCTAGGCATATCTTCTTGACCCCTAATAGCATGCTTGACTTTGGGAAGCTATTATTAAGCTTACGCTGTATTTTAACCTAAACATGTTAATGTACAACATTAATAATTACATATTTACCATATGACAAGCTCTCTATGTATACTATGTACGTGCTTAATCTTACAAATCCTCAGCATTGTCAATTTTTTATGACAATTTCTACAGGAGGGTATGCCTTCAGGGCCTATGTCTACGTCGATACTTATACCCCAGGGCTTCCTCTTAACTAGAAGAGCGCCGCAATATGGACACTTAGTATCAGTATAAATAAAGCTCTCATCCTTGTAGAGATAGAGGAAGACTGTATCTTCATACAGTCTCTCAATAAGCTTATATGCATTCTCATAGGCTACATCACTTAACGGTATTATATGTATAGCTGCTAAATTAGCAAACTCGTTCGAGAGTTCAGAGACTACTACATCTGCACGCTTACTACCATCGTATGGTATGTGCAGCTCCACTGGGATTTTTTCTGCGAATCCTTTGACCTCTTCCAGGTTGCGATGAAGCTCCCTGTTGGCCGCTAGCTCAGGTTTCACAGGAACAAGGTATTCTAGGACTATCCCATCAGCATTTCTAATAGCTTCCCTTAAATAATTGGAGTCGCACAAGCCAATAGTCTTGATGACCACAAAGCCTTGCCATAATCGTTTAATTTCCCTTAGTAAATCTATAGCCCATTCATTACTTAAAGGTTCAATGCCATCAAGCATTACCACCGCTGGCCTTATTAGCTTAATCTTGGTCATGATGGTTTCCGCATTAGCCTCCCTAACTATAATATTCTTACTCGCAAGTATAGTATCCCACCAACATCCTTTACACCTAATGATAATAGTACTAGGCGTTACTAAGCGTAGTACTAAGCCTCCTGGGCAAACATGATATAATGGTATGTCCTCAGCTCTAATTACGCTCATGTAGGCAAATCTCCACAAGGCGGCCAAGACCCCCAGACAGCACCATGTAAACCCTCCCTCTTCATCATAATTATCGGCTGAAGCTTATAGAGCTAGCAGAGCATACCTAAGACTTGAGGTGTCTAGGAATGCAATACAATAATACAAATATGATAGTAATAGGAGGTTCAAATGCTAATAACATAGACAAAAACCTCATAAAGCTTCTCAACGCTAAAGGAGCGAACTTAGTCCATAAAAGATTCCCGGACGGTGAACAATACGTACGTATAGAGGACAGCCTAGCCGGAAAAACAGTAGTCATAGTACAATCATTATATCCTAACCAGGATAGTGCCCTTATGGAATTACTATTAATACTGGAGGCTGTTCAAGCACTAAAGCCAGCTAGGGTAATAACCGTAGTACCTTATCTCGCCTATGCCCGGCAGGATAAAAGATTCTTAACAGGAGAACCAATAAGTGTTAGGGTAGTTCTTGAGGCCTTAAATCTCTACACTAAAGACACACTAATCACTATTGACATACATAAGCCAGAGTCGCTAAAGTATTTCAAGGGAACCTCTATGAACATCATCCCTGTTAAGAGTATAGCTAATGCTCTAAGAAGAGACATCAACGGGCTGGAGAAAAGGGATGTTGTTGTAATAGCACCAGATAAGGGTGCCTTCCGACGAGCTGAGTTGCTAGCGAAAGAGCTAGGTGATGTAGATTATGACTATCTAGAAAAGTTTAGAGATAGGCATACAGGTGAAGTAATTCATAAACTAAAGGAAGTAAACGTGAGAGGTAGAATAGCTATACTCGTGGATGATATAATAAGCACTGGCGGTACCATAGCTAAAGCCGCTAAGATGCTGTATGATGAGGGTGCAAGAGAGGTTATTGCAGCATGTAGTCATGGATTATTTGTCGATAATGCTCTAAATAAACTAGCAGGTTCAAAAATAACTAAGGTCTACTCCACGAATACCGTACCACAACCATCTGGGGTAAGAGTAGTTGATGTATCCACGGAAATAGCTGAGAGGATTAAAGAGGTTGTAAAGTCATAGTCCTCGGCATCAGTTGTGATACTGTTTGCTACTCTTTCTCCTCCTGTGAAGGCTTCTCTGAAGAGCCTTTAGTGCTTATACTTTCAATAAAGACTATTCTCCGGACTTCTGGAAGATATTTTTCTACCTCCTTAACGAATAATGCTTTTGCTAATTGTAAGTCAGCTATTCTTAACGCTTTATCGTTTAAGCCTATTTTTAGAGTCGAGTCATCCACCTCTACTTGTATGTCATCGTCATCTAGCTGAGGCACTCTTCTAAGGAATAAATGCTTAGCCTTCTCCTCAATATTCTCAAGTAGTTTAATTATCTTTAGCCTAGCTAAAAGAGTTTTACCAGCAAGTGGATGGTTAAAGTCTACTACAACTCTACCTCCCGTTACTTGCCGTATAGTTGCATACTTGCCATCTATTTCCACAGTTTTGCCAGGCTCAGGGACTACACCTTGCCTTATGAAGACGTTTCTTGGAAGAATTTTCACCTTCGACGGATCTCTCGCACCATACGCTTCTTCTGGCGGTATCTCGACAGTCTTCTCCTCACCTACTTCCATGGCTTCTAGAGCCTTCTCCACTCCAGGCAACAGCCTACCTTCACCCACAATAATAAGACGTGGACCATACCTCTCCCTCTCACTATATATTCCAGCCCTCCTAGCCTCCTCTTCGTTAGTGGTATCCACTAACTCGCCCGTATCCTTCACACTTAGAGTATACTCTAGGAGGATGAAGGAGCCCTTCTCTACCATGTTCTACACCCCGCTTCTCAAGTACCAGCCTAGATCAATAAGATTTTCTATGTAGTCGAATTCAATAACCTTTTTTGTTCTTCTATTGAATCGAGGATTCTTTACTCTCCCCCAGCCTAATCCAATCATTTCCTCATTTAAAACGATAACTATGCCCCTAGTACATGAGAGATTCTCTAAATGGGCCTCCTTGATGGAGTTTTTAAATAAGTCTCGTCCATAAAGAAAGAGTTTCTCTCCTCTTTCGTTTACAACAACAAAGTTTCTTTCTATGCCAGCTAGTTCTAACAGGCTTAACGCGCCTAGAGCTGGAATAACCTTATCTTCATGTAACATGGCTATTTGTATACCAGCCCAATAGAGATAAGCTTCATCAAGTTTTTCTAGGATATGCTTCATAGTCTTGGGGCTATAGACCGAAATAAGGACTCTATCATCTTTCTTTATACATTTGATCATGAATTTATCCTCGAGGATCCTCTCTATTCTACTTGAGAAACACTTTAGGAAACTAATTACAGCCTTAGGATCACACTCTCTTCTAATTTCACGACCTATTCTTTGACTAGCTTGCATATAGTGAATCCCTCTGTCCTATCGCGGTGAGGATAAAGCCTAAGGCAGCCTCGTAGCCTAGGGTCTATAGGAAGGCCTAGATAGTCCACTTCCCCCGGAGAACCCATGCTATGAAATTCTACGGGTTCTACTTTGAGCGTATCATGGACTTCTAGGATTTTAGAGACTACATATTCATTCTCCTCTACACTCATAGTGCATGTTGAATAAACTAGTTCTCCTCCATGACTTAGAAACTTAATAGCCTCACTAAGGATTTCATATTGAAGCGTAACCCTTGATATTATGTCTTTTAGTGATCTAGGCCTTCTCTTCTTAATATAGGGCCACAGTCCTTCACCTGAACAAGGTGCGTCGACCAGAATTTTATTGAAGTGCATATTCAGCAACCTTAGTCTCCTCGCATCAAGAACTATTGCCACAATGTTAGCTATTCCAAGCCTAGACAAGTTATTCTTTAGTGCTGCCAACTTCCTTCTATTTATATCAATAGAAACTATCACTGAACTAGTAAAATGCTGGCCAAGCTGCGTAGACTTGATGCCTGCACCTGCACAACAGTCTAAGATTACCTTATTATCCTCCTTGCCCTGGGAAAAAGCTAGAACAGCAAGCATAGACGCTGGTCCCTGAATAGTATAGAAACCATATAGATACTCGTGCAATGAGCCCAGACTCCATGGTGACGACCATACTATTATACCATAAGGCGTAGGAGCATATTCTTCGACCACGAGTCCTTTACTCCTTAGTCTTTCTATAAGCCTATCCCTACTAATTTTCAAAGTGTTAGTCCTAATAGTTCTAAACAATTTATTCTCACTAGTCTCTAGTAATTCAATAACCTCATCCATGCTTCCAAAAAGAGCTTCATAGCGTGAAATCTGGTATGGATCAAGTCCATACTTAGCCGCTAGCTCGTTATGTTTATGAGTTAATCTTAACTTCGTATACGCTTTATCAAGCTCTTTAACAATACTCTTGATTCTAGGCACCATTACTTTTAATCCTCTAAGCCTGCTACTTACACTAGCCCCTGGGACTTATTTTTGAAACCGATAAGAGCCCTATATGTCGGTAGGTTTCAACCGATACATTGTGGCCATGTAAGCGTAATTAAATGGCTATTAGCACGGGCTGACGAAGTAATAATAGTCGTTGGCTCGGCTCAAGAGAGCCATACACCTAAGAATCCGTTTACAGCCGGCGAGAGAATTGAGATGATAAAACTAGCTCTTCGAGAGGAGTCTATCCCCGAAGAGAGAGCCTACATAGCACCAGTACCGGATATTGCCATGAATTTTGTATGGGTGCGTTACCTCAAAATGCTTCTACCCCCTTTTGAGTATGTTGTTGCAAGGAATCCACTAGTTGTAAGACTATTCGAAGAAGCTGGTGTAAAAGTTATAGTCCCACCACAATTTAATAGACATGAGTGTAGTGCAACCTACATACGTAAACTCATGGTTGAAGGCGGTGAATGGGAAAGACTTGTACCAGCAAGCGTAGCCGAGTACATAAAGAAAATTAAGGGTATTGAGAGGCTCAGGCAAATCATGTTGGGTGACTAGTCAGGGGAGTAGGAGCTTGGCTAGTAGGAGCGAAATAATCATAGATGGAAGCATCGGTGAAGGAGGAGGCCAGATACTCAGAACTAGTATAGCGTTATCAGCCGTACTAGGGGTACCTATCAAGATAATCAATATTAGAGCCAAGAGGAGTAATCCGGGACTCCAACGCCAACATCTCATCTCAGTTAAAGCTGTAGCCGCACTCTCATCCGCTAAAGTCGAAGGACTTAGGCTAGGATCTACAGCGCTAAGATTCATCCCTGGAGAACTGAGGGGAGGTAAATACAGGTTCGATATAGGTACTGCAGGTAGCATAACATTAGTATTACAAGCCCTCCTCCCGATTATAGCATTCATAGAAGAGCCCATAGAAATCACAATAACAGGTGGAACCGATGTGCCATGGAGTCCTCCCATAGACTATGTAAGATTCGTGTTAGCAAGACTCCTTAGGTTATTTGGGTTAGACCTAGAGATTCAGCTGAAAAGAAGAGGTCACTATCCTCGTGGCGGCGGAGAAGTTGTGATCAAAGCACCACCACATAGGAAGGGCCTAGCACCCCTTGAGCTAAAGGAGAGAGGCGATATAGCTAGGATAGAAGGGCTCTCGCACTGCGTCAAACTACCATCACATGTAGCCGAAAGACAAGCTAAATCAGCAAGAGAGTATCTGAGAAAAGAGCTGCCTGGAGTACCTGTATCCATCGAATTAGAATACTACGAGCCGCATAGAGATCCCCACTGGGGCCCCGGCAGCGGAATAGTGCTGTGGGCTGTAACGGAGCACTCCGTGCTAGGCGCTGACTCTCTAGGAGCGAAAGGAAAGCCCGCTGAGAGAGTTGGCTTAGAAGCAGCGAAAATGCTAGTAGAGGATCTCTTGACGACTAAAGCCCTCGATAGACATGCCTCAGACATGCTACTAGTATTCGCTGCAATTGCAAATGGAAGCTCTATACTAGGTGGAGCAAGGCTCACCCTACATGCATACACGAATCTTGAGATAATCAAAAGAATCATACCAAAAGTAGGAATAAAGTTTATTGAAGGAGGAGAACTTGAGAAGCCTTTCACCATCAAGATAGAAGGATACCCTCCAAGAACCTAGTGCTCGGTATAACTCTGACCAGCCATCCCCAATGCAGAGTCCTACTTGCCGGGTATTCCTCATCGCAATCCTTCTAGTGGTGCGGGGGGTGGGATTTGAACCCACGCAGGCCTACGCCATCGGGTCCTGAGCCCGACCCCTTTGACCAGGCTCGGGCACCCCCGCACACCTTCCAAAGAAACCCATTTATTAGCTAGGAACCCTCAGCTAAGATTTTATAAATTTCTTGGGAGGAGCTTATGAGCCTAAAAGCTCTGGTAGAAAACATTATTAAAGCTGCTACCGAAAAAGCGGGAGAGCCTATTTATCTTCCCCGCCGAGATTATGCAGTGTACTTAGACTATAATGGTCGGTTGAGTTTCTACAAGACTCTTGCAGAAGGCAATACAAAGCTAGAGGTATATAGAACCGACTATAGATATGGATACCTTAGATTAATAGACGATGCTAAATGCATAATAGAGGGAATACTCACTTACGGCCAGTACGGGATAGAGTTTAAACCCATGAAGATACAAGGTGACTGTGGCCATGAGAGAGGCTGAGACCATAACATTAGTTTTCTTTCGCCACGGCAAGGCTGTTAGCATTGAGGAGGCTGGAAGCGACGATAATAGATGGCTTACTAGTGAAGGCAGAGAAGATGTAAGATGTGTTGCGAGGCTACTACCCCTGACGTCCCCCCTAATACTTACTAGTCCTTTAAGGAGAGCCGTAGAATCAGCCGAGATAATATCCAATATAATGAACACGAGTTATCAAGTGGATGCTAGACTTCTACCATCAAGCTTTAACAAAAATGTTCTTAAAGAAATATTAGCATCATTAAATAAGAAGGAAATTATACTAGTAGGGCATTCTCCGAGCCTTGAGAACACCGCTATACAGATACTCTCGCCTAACAATAAGTCGTTAAAAATAAAGTTACCTGCAGGAGGAGCCATGATTCTCGAAGTAACACCTTCCCTCGAGAGAGCAATACTAAGAGAGATTATCTCACCAAGGATAGCTAGGAAGTCATGTGATTTAGGCTCGTGACACCCTAGTCTTGCTAAAATACTTGGCTATGAGCCTTGCAACATCATCTGCTATAAGGTCTAAAACATTTTTTAAAACATCTTCCGAGACATTAGCTACATTATCTATGAAATCAATTACCGAGATTATAGTATTCCAATTTAGTATTAAAAGTCTCTTGACGAGTTCATTAAATAACTCCGTGTAATAGTCGTAGACATACTTAATAAGCTTACAAACCGACGTAATAGACGGTACTAAGGAATGCGACTTGTATCTGGAGACAGCCGCTGGAGAAACACCCATAATCCTTGATAACTCTACAACGCTGAAATTTTTTTCAAGCATAAAGTCTATAAGAGCTAGCCTAGCCTCCTCAAGCACAATTAGCTTACTAATACCTCTACATAGATCTAGCCTACTAGTTTCCACGGCACTTCACTCTCCTAATATCATATCAATTATTTTTTGTAAGTACTGTAACCGTGGAGAGAGCTTATAGTCCCTTAGAATGAAACGTACCTCCTCGAGCCTACTACGAGCAACTCCTATACAAGGCAACTTTAGTCTACCTGCAATAAGTGCTCCGAAGAACTGAGGGATATTAGTGGGCTTTCCACCAATAGTCGCCGACTCGAAGTCTACTATGTAGGGTTCACCATTACAGTCTAAGAGTATATGGTTCTCAGGCCTCGCTAACTCGTTATGTCGTATACCAAGCCTGTCTAAAAGATATAACTTCCATAAAATCCTTCTAACAAGATAACTACACAGGATAGCTTCATCTTCAAGGCCGGATTCGAATAAGCTAGTAAGGCTCCCACCTAAGAGGGGGGCCTCGACAATGTAATCTCTACCCACGGCTACCGTTCTAGGCGCTATACCCAGCTCGCCTGCAACAACCAGGTATAGCGCCTCCCTCAGCAGGGTTGGCCTCCTCGAGACCTCGCGCCTAGCTTTTACAGCCCATAGGTTACCTTCGTAGTCTCTTACCAAGAACACTATACTCGACCAGCCCTTACCAAGGATATTAACACCCTTAGCACTTAAACGGCCATAGCTAACCAGCTCCCTATAGCCAGCATCCCATAGCTTCTTGAGTAGGGTTCTACAATATCTCTTACTTCCTAACAACCGATTTATACAAAGAGAGTCTATGAGTTCATTAGATAATAAGCTTAGAGTTCTAGCCACCTCGGCTTTTTCACTACAAAACTTGTAATCCAATGCTTGAGTTCCTTGTCGAGATTATCAAAATTATAGTCAGCTAATAGGCTTATCCTCCATTTAAACCTAGAAGCTGACTTAGGTAAGTGTCTTAAGGCATGCTGGGCTATGTTTACTAGGTCGGGTCCACTATATTCTTCGACAACATAGATTCGCCCGTCTAGGCCCACCCAAGGCCCTTCAACAGTACTTGAGCTATGTGCTTCAAGAAACCTTTTCACATGTTCTTTGACCCATGCCGGAGGCCCTCTTAGAAGCCTTAGACGAGGAGGCTTATCCTCGAGAACCTCAATAAGCGCTACAAGTCTACGCCCAGCAACAAACACCCTATAATCCACCACCGTAAATCCTCCGCTCGAAAGCTGCCCAGCAACAATCCTTGCCACCCTCTCGCCAACACCATACAAGACTTCCTCAGCCTCATCGCCCTCCGACAGGGCCTCAACTACAATAACTCTCTTCGATAACTCATGAACCCTATCTATCAGATCTCTCGAGGCTAACGGCTCCTCTCTAGCAATGTGAAAAAAGTTTATTGAAGGCCTACTGAGGTACAGATTCGAAGCCAATATCAGCGTCGCTAGGCTTCTAAGGGAGACAGCCGCAGCTGCATTCCTCTCAGGATCTACAGGGTCAGGTATGATTAAAGATGAGCCTTGATACCTTCTCTTAAGCTTCTCGACGAACCTTTCATGATCCGGCTCAAGAACGACTACTACTGGAGGCCTCCAATTAGCTACCTCCTTCACTAAGTACTCAAAGCATCTATATTTTAGTACTAACAACTCGGCAACATAGCCTGAGAAGCCCTTTACACCTATTTCTGCTCCATAAACCCCTATGCCCTTAAGGAAAGACTTAAATATCCTAATTTCATCCTTAATAAAGGCCCCCATGGAGTCTATACGTGATAATACATACCTCCTATGTAGAGGAGTCCTGTCTACAGGTGTTAGAGGCCGCTCATTGTCTCCAATTCTACAGCCAGGTACAATGTCGAGCCATATATCATTCACTTTAACAGTTATATACGGATGCTCAGCATATTTTTCAACAACATCATACCTCCCAAGGAAGGCCCGTTTAGCTAAATCCTTCAATTCTATCATAAAATCTTTATTGCAAAGTTTCTTATCTCTGACTAATAAAAAAACATCTATATCCAGGTCTTTCGAGAGCCATGTATCCTTAGCGAAGCTTCCTTCAACACTAATATCTATAGGTAATCCATGTTCCTCGACAAGAGCCTTCTCTAGCAACTTAATTACACTATTAAGTATGTTATTAGCATATTCCCTCTCCTGGCTTGAAGGTCTGATTCTTGCAAGTACTTCTCTCTCGATATTATTATGATGGCACTCCTCCATCGAGAGCCTACCAGGTGATTCTACGTAGGCCAAAACCACCTAGTTATACGTTATACACTTTAACCCCTTCAACAGCACTATCGCATATGGTACTCGGAGCTATGAGGAG
Source organism: Pyrodictiaceae archaeon (assembly GCA_040514295.1). Taxonomy (GTDB): domain Archaea; phylum Thermoproteota; class Thermoprotei_A; order Sulfolobales; family Pyrodictiaceae; genus JBEVCE01. The sequence goes on from JBEVCE010000107.1 coordinate 16,186, forward strand.
GGCTGGTATTACCGATACCCACGACACATACTAGGTGAGGAGGGACGCCAGTGCCGAGCCCATAACATGTAACATGATGATGCCGACATAGTCTTAGTTATAGCCCATCGTAATGCTGAAGGGTCGATGGACTGATTAGGAGGTAAGGATTAAGCCTGGGAAAGTGAGGGAGCCACTAATACTCCTCCGATGAAGAGCCGTCGGACATGGTGGGACTGGATGACCGGTCCCCTGGCTTCTACTGAGGTGATCAAGAACAGGCCAAAAATCTTCGTCATATCATTACGTCATGATGATCCAAGGAAGAATACTTCATTAAAACTAGTAAGACAAGGGCTCGCGACAACTGTAAGAACAATTCCTAAGGGTTCACTAGTACTAAATCCGCTCTCCGAAATCCCTGTAACGCCAGAGGACAGAATGCTAGTTCTTCGAGCTGGAATAACAGTTATAGATGGCTCGTGGAAGAGAATACTAAGAGTGCTGAGAGCAACAAGAGGTAGGCCTGGAGCACGAAGACTCCCTCTCCTTAGAGCTGCAAACCCAATAAACTATGGGAAGCCGATTCTCCTAAGCAGTGCTGAAGCTGTTGCAGCAACACTCTATATTACTGGTTATAAAGAATATGCCCATGAAATCCTCTCGGTATTTAAATGGGGACATAGCTTCTTCGAGCTAAACGAGAAGCTCCTAAGAGAGTACTCGAAAGCTAACCATCACCAGGACATAATAAGCATCGAATGTAGGGAACTCGAAAAGACCCTCACAGAGAAAGAGAGGCTGAAGGAATGCAGCATAAGCCTCATACCACACATAACAAGCCTCCTACTAAGGAAGCTCTCAAAGCTCTCATAAAGACTGTGAGCTCGGAACCCTGCAATATCATTTTTAGCCCTTTCTAGACACGGTTTATACACTGGCTGAAACTATGCCTACAGCCGTAGTATTAATAAACACTGAGATAGGGGCCGACGAGGACGTCTTCGAAAGGCTTAAGGAAGTACCAGAGGTAAAAGCGCTCTACATGGTCTACGGCTTGTACGATCTCGTGGCCATAATAGAGAGCGATGATATGAATAAATTAAGAGACATAATATTTAAGCACCTTAGAAGCTCGCCCAAGGTACGCTCTACACTAACAATGATCGTTGTAAAGGGATTCAAGAAGTAATAGTCCATTCCTGTGACTATCATAACATGAGCCTAGAAGTTTTTATGCTCTTAAAACATTCCCCAAAGACTCATAGCAATAGGCAGGTATTAAGATGAGTGAATACTGTATTGGAATTGACAGCTTTGATACCCCATTAGCAGGCTGCACAACACATGCTGCATCATTACTAATCATTGAGGCTACAAAAAGGGGAATAAAACTCACGGATTACCCTGTGCTTGTAAGACTAAATCCTACAATTCCCTGGAAAACTAGAGGAAACGGAGCTGTAGCTTTAAGGCTAAAAACAACTAATGTAGATGATGTGATTAAAGCTATAGACTATGTGCTTAAAGAATACGCGTATGGGTCGACTAAGGCATCAGTTATAGTCATAGACTGCAGAAAGCTATACGAACCATGCATTCATAAACTCTATAGGAAAGCCCTTACAAGCCTAGTTCTATTTAACGAAGCTAAAGAATGCCTAGATAAGCTACCACTTGTATACACCCTAGGTGAAACTAGGAGAGGGGTTATTGGAGCCCTAGCTTCACTAAAAGCCCTAGAAAGCCTTCAGGATTACACCTATGAGCTAATAACATACTATCATCCAGACGAGTGGGGACACGAGAGGGTGGTAGACGAGGCAAGTGTTATCAGCTTCGACCTAGCGTATAAACCATATACATTCCTCAACTACGATTACAAGAACAAGAGGATATTAATTACGCCTCACGGCAACGACCCAGTACTATATGGTGTGAGAGGAGAGGATGCAGGGATAGTAGCAAGGGCTTTAAAGATTATAAAAACAAATAATCGTATCACGCATTGGCAAATATTTAAGACTAACCAAGCGACAAATGAACATCTAGTGAGGAAAAATATTAAGGCATTAAGACCCTATGATAACGCTCTTGTAAATGCAGTGATAGAGGACATAACGATCCTGCCAGGCTCACATACCTTACTAAAAATAAGTGATGAAGCAAAAGATGCTTGGGCAATCGCATTTAGGGAAACGGGAGGGCTTCGAAGAGCCTTACAAGTCCTAAAGATAGGATCACAAGTGGTGATTGGAGGAGCTGTGAAAAAACATAACAATAAATTAACAATAAACATAGAGCTAGTAATGATAAAAATTGATAACACCCTCCTCGAGGCCTATACTAAGCTAGCATACTATGCTGACCATGTTAAAAGAGGGCAATGGCTCATACTATTACCTGATCCATCAGCCTTCCATCATCTCATGATGCCCTGGGAGCGTTACATTATAAGAGGATTTCACTAGTTTTACCTGTAAGTAAACAACCCCTGCGATTCTTGTAGAGCCCACCATAAGCACACAATAGAGGACTACCTC
>JBEVCE010000108.1:0-18110 GCA_040514295.1 Pyrodictiaceae archaeon
CCGGACTACCGGCTTAGAAGGCCGGCGCCCTATCCTGGCTAGGCTACGGGCCCGCACACCATCGTTTATGTTCTCTATCTAGTAGTGGGGATATATTGGTTACTTTACACTTCTTTCTGGCTGCTATGTAGGCTGCTAGATCGAATATTCTCGATGCATGTAGGGCCACAACTATGTCTGACGATGATATTATACAGCCTGATCTAGAATATGCTATTAGAGTACTATCTGTTCTTTTAGATAATACTACCAATGTTCTTATAGGAGTATGTTGCTTTAGCGTCTGGGCTAGTATACGGGAATGATTCCTACTCCATGGACGGGCCGAGTCCAGTACTATTATCGCTATAGCTGGTTTTAGCTCCATTAGTGCCTCTCCAAGCACCTGGGCTAGTCGCTCTAAATCTCTTCTGTCAAGCACTAGTCTGCCGAGCTCGTTATCTCTTAGAAGGCCGTCACTACACAAGTATATTGGTCTCCCAGCTAAGCAGGCTTTGACCGTTATTAGCTGATTGTAGCCGTCTATGCATAGCTTCTTGTCTTTGACCTCTACTGGTGCTAGGATCCTGGATCTCACAATTCTATTTAGGCTTGTAGAGTGAATGCATCTCTTGATGAGTATCCTCTCTTCCCTGGATAGGCCGTGTTTTGCTGTAATAAGTTCCTCTGATGCTTTTGGAGAATATCCTCTGTTTATTAGGAAGTAATACTCGTATGCTGCTACTATTAGTTTGTCTCTGCCTACTATGGAGTTACCCTCCATAGAGCCTCTCTATAATGTCTAATAACTTTTCTATATAGGTTTTACCTGGTAGTGTTAGAGTTATATGGTCTTTTTTCCCACCGCCCTTCGCTCCTATGGTGATGCGTGCCTCCATGGCTAGCTTTCTTAGATCTACTTGGTCATTCTCCTCATGTCTTGATACTTCTGCTACTAGTTTGCCGTTCTTCTCATAAACGGCTATTACTATTGCCCTGGGATCTCTTGATGTGATTCGCCTCATTATGCTCCTATACATATCCTCGTCTCCCAGCTCCTCAGTTACTAGGTATATGTTAAGTTTACTGCTCCTCCTAGCCGGGCTTGCTAAGTGTTTTTCACTAATCAGCTTGGATGCCAGGTTTGCAAGCTTGGAGTAACTTTTACGGAGACTACCATATTCTTCTATCAGCTTTGTTAGCCTAAGCTCAAGCTCTCTCCTTGAGGTGCTCATAAGGCTTGCTAGCCTATCTAGGTTTTCTTCTAGGCTATCCGCGTACTCTGCTAGCTGTGTTCCGGCCACGAGTTCGAATCTTACGACACCATCCTGTATCTTCTCAACATTAATTATCTTTATCCCACCAACCTCGGCTGTATTAGCTACGTGTGTTCCAAAACACGCTTCAACATCCCAATCACCTATCTTGACTATTCTCAATACTGGAGTCATCGGGACACCACCCTGATATATCCTGAACCCATATTCTTCCTCGGCTCTATTCCTTTCAACGAGCCTAGTTTCAACGGGTATTGCTTCTAGGATGATCTTATTGGCTAGCTGTTCTATCCTCCTTATATCCTCCCTAGATGGTAATTCATAGTGTGTTATGTCGAGCCTAGCCTTCTCAGGGGTCTTCTCAGCACCTGCCTGCCATACATGCTCTCCTAGGATCGCGCGGAGTGCGCCTAACAATATGTGGACCGCTGTATGGTGTCTCATCAGCTTATAGCGTCTATGCCAATCTATCTCGCCAGAGACGATACTGCAGCCGGGCTTCACCGGCTTATCTAGTATATGGACTATCACGTTATTGCTGGTCTTCTCCACGCCCACGACATGGTACTCCTCTCCGCATGCCCTGATAACTCCTACATCATGTTCTTGGCCGCCCCCAGCAGGGTAGAATATGGTCTGGTCTAGTACGAGATAATTCCCCCTTACTCCTATGATTTTCGCCTTGAACTCACGCATATAGGGGTTCTCGTGAAAGAGCCTCCTAGTCTCTGGGAGCCTGCTGGCCCACTCTTCAATACTCCTGGGTAGCTTAGGCTTCTCCATACGCCTAACAATAACTGACGACGCTCCATGCCTTTTCGCTACTAGCGCGTAGAAATCGTGGGGTACCTCTATGCTTATTCCTCGCTTAGCAGCCTCCTCTCTTACTATGTCTGGCGGGATGCCATGAGAGTCATAGAGTTCGATTAGATCGTCTAGTGTTAGCTTCTTCCCTTTTCTTTTAATAATTCTCTCAACGATTCTTGCACTTGATGATAATAGGGCTTTGTACTTGGCCTCCTCGAGGGCCACAACACGTAATATGTAGTCCCTCATATTCGCTAGCTGAGGATAATAGTCTCTTGACCAATAATCTATCTGCATCTCAACGAGCTGTGCTAGACTAACCTTAGCTCCAAGCTTATGTAATATCCTATAGGCTCTCCTAGCTACTAGCCTCGCCAGATAACCTTCACCAGTATTTGATGGGACTACGCCATCACCAAGCATTAGAGCAATAGTCTTCGTATGATCTAGAAGAGCATATACCATTGAGGCTCGGTTAATCTCCTCTTTTACCTTATTCTCATCAACACCTGTCCTCTCTGAGAGAGACTTAAAGAATCTCTCGACACTCCCTATATCGTCAGGATCCATCCTGCCTGCTAGCCTAGCACCAGTCCAGAGAATTTTCTCATTAGGCTCGTCTACACCTAGCTCGTCAAAGAACTTATCAAGCATCCTACCATAGATTGCATGGAAAGCTGTAGGGACGTTTTGCGTGAACCAGGCTATCCTCTCAATACCATACCCTGTATCAACTATCTTTAAGGGTAGCTCTCGATACCCACCATTCACCACATCATACTGCATGAAGACGAGTGTTGCTAGTTCAAGCCCTCCTACCGTTACTTCAAAGCAAGGCCCCGCGTTACCTCCACCCTCCCACCACGACTCCTTAAATGTGATCATATCCTCCGGTATTCCGAGGATTTTAGTGAAGAATTCGAAGGCATATCGTATAGTCTCGTCCTTCCAGTATACATGCTTATCAGGGTAGTTGAAGGCGTGGTGGCCACCCATTTCGAAACTGGTTAGGTGCCTACCGAAAGTTAGGCCAACGTTATCTATATCCTCAAGCCTTATGGAGGGCTGTACAATCACTAGTGGATTAGCTGGTGGCGGGACAATACCCCTTGTCACGTGTGGTTGAAAGACCACTATGCTTGCGATTGTAAGGTAGAGATCCTCTCTCCACCTAGCTACGACCGGGCGTGGGGCAATATACTCGTGTTTTTTGCTCTTAAAGAACTCTATGAATATCCTGCGTGCTTCTGCTACACTAAGCCCCTTAAGCTTCTTGGGGATATCCCAGAAATAGTATTCGACGCAAGGAGCATCATTGCAGTGTTCCTGGCTTTCGTTTAATGTCCAGAAGTAGCTACCACATACCTTGCACTTTCTCCTCACGAAGCCCATCTCCTTGAAGAAGGGTAGCGTGTATTCTGACTCGGCTACCTGCACCACTTAGTACACCTAGCCATAATTTACTTGAATAGAATAGAGTCTTAATACTTTATTAGATAAGGCTAGAAAGGGAGAGTAGTAACCGAGGAGACTGAGCTGAGACTATGGCCTCAAGCTGGTTCAAGCCTAAGAACCGAATAACGATTCCAGCCCTGCTGCTAATTGTTCTTCACTAACAGCTTCCTCCCTTTCCTTTTCCTCTTCCTCCTCTTTCTCCCTCCTCTTCTCCTCCCTGCTAGGTTGTGGTGCTGGTTGCGTCGTTACTCGTACCTCTAAGCCTAGCTCCTTAGCCCTATCTCCTAGAGCAGCTATCAGGGCATAAGCCTTTGCGACTGCTATCCTAATGACATATTCTGCTGTCTCTGGGACCACGTAGCCTGCCTCTGCAGCTACTGCGAGCGCTCTTCTCACAGCAAGCGGGATCGCTAGCTCGAGTACCCGGGGCTCTGGGTATGCAATTTCCACTCCAATCCATAGGGCATTCTTTACTGCTGTGTTGACCATGTCCTGGTACTCGGAGAGGTTTAAGACTAGTTGGTCGCCAGGTATAACCAAGCCATGGTCATAGGCTGCTTTAACCTTAAGCCTAACCACTATGGGCTCAATACCTAGCTTTTGGAGCACAGATGCGAGCTCGGGAGATATGGTATCTCCAGGCTTTGCGACTTTCGTATCCCTTGCGATCCAGATGGTTCCCTTCTGCACCCTTGTAGGTATCTTTAGCTTGCCGAAGACACTCATTATAGGGCCTGGCTTGAGCCCTGTATCACCAGCTGGTATAACGATTTCTGTTTCAGTGATATCTCCTGGCTTGGCTGGCGCTGTCACATAGATTCTGCTTATTTCGCTAGCAATTGTAAAGGGATTCTCACTCGTGAATATGAAGAGGTTTGTTCCTGTTAAGTAATCCTTAAGCTTTGAAGGATCTCCCCCAGCCTTTCTAAGCGCTATTGCGAATAAGCTGTTCTTAGCAACCTTCAACATTACCTTGCCGCCAAGCCTTTTCTCTATCTTCTTTTTAAGCTTCTGTAGCTGTGCCGTCCTAACATTAGCTAGATCTACAATTAGAATAACAGGGTTCTTGGTTATAAGATCCACTAGCTCCTCCACGACCTTGATCTTCCATTCGGGGATCCTCCTACGAGCAACTAGTGACAAAAGCCCCTACACCTCCTAGGAGGTCATCTTAATGGAACCTCTACCGGAGGACCCATCGTAAGCTTCACGTATATTTTACCAATATTGTGCTGAGGATTCTTGAGCTTGCTCTCAAGGGTTTGAAGAACCTTTATCGCATTCTCAGCTATTTCTTTTGGATCCATATCATCAGTCCCTATCCTGCACATTACTTGTGGCTGATCCTTGGTCCTAATACTGACCGCGCTACGATAACGCTCTATGAGTGCTCTAATATCCGCATTTGGTGGTACTGGTATTGGAGCTTTACCTCTAGGGCCTAGAGCAGGGCCGAGGATCCTACCTGCTATAGGCATTAAGTCGGTTCTCACTAGTACCCAGTTACACTCTTCCGCTATCTTCTTTGCAGCCTTTCTATTACCAGCCAGGCCTTGAAGTTCCTCCCTCGTAATAACACGGTCTGCGTAATCTCTGGCCTTCACAGCCATATCTCCATCGGCTACTACGCATACTTTGACATTCTTTCTTGGCGGATGGGGTAAGAATACTACCTCGCGGATTCTACCCTCAGGTGATTTAACATCGACATCCTTAAGGACTATAATCATTTCAACCGACTGCTTAAAGTTCCTACGAGGGGCTATCTTCTTAGCCTCCTCAATACTAGCGACAATGTTGTCAAAAGGTATAAATGACATAGCCTACACCACCGCATTGAAAACACGCTAAACTATTGGTGCTACTCCATGCTCTTCCACTTTTCCTCGTACTTCGCGAGCACAGCGTCATATATACCTTGCTCTACTTCTCTTGTGACCTCCTTAGGGTCCTTACCATCAACTGTTATACCTATACTCCTAGCTGAGCCTAGTATAGTCTTAACAGCTGCCTTTAAGGTCCTAGCTAATAGGCTAGGCTTCTTCATTATGGCTACCTCAACAATCTTCTCGAAGGGTAAATCACCTATTTTATTGTGCATGGGGTCTCCTGAGGGCTTAGTTGCACCTACAAGCTTTAGGAGTATTTCTGTGGTTGTAGGCGGCTTGACTTCTATATCGTACTCCTTTGTATCGGTGTCATATGTTATCTTAACTTGTACCTCGAAATCCTTGTAGATCTCCGTAAGCTTATTAATCTGGCTAATAACCTCATCAACATTTATACCATAGTCTGATAGCTGTTCGAGTTGCTGTTTAGCTGCTGCCGCTTGACCACCTTTAATCTTGATATTAATCATCCTAATAGCCATTGATATTCACCTTGATTCCTCCTTGACAGGTCTCACAGAATCCCCTGGTACTGTTATCTGTAATTGGTATGCTGCTTCTAGAACGTTTAAAACTACTTCGTTACGGCTAGCATCCACCCTAACTACTTGGGCTTTTAGACCACGGAAGGGCCCTGATACTATCTCTACAATCTCGCCAGGTTTTAGTGTTGTAGCTATAGCCTCTGGTCTTAGAAGTCTTTCTACATCTTCAAACCTAAGGACTCCTGGTACCACTCCCCTAGCGTATCTTATTCCTTGGATAGCGTTAGCCACATAGTGTGCTGCTGGAGATTCTAGGATTATATAGCCCTTAACCCTGGGAAGCACCAGTATAGAATATATTGGGAGATCACTCGACTCGACTCTTGACTCGACAATTAACGCTACATCGAGTTCCCTTCCTGCAACCGTTCTAACAGCATATAGTTTGCCCTGACCTGTATGTCTTTGTTGAGGCTCTTGTGACTCCAATCTTTGACCCCCATTCATGAAGTAATACCGGCAACTTGATCTATTAGGTCAGGAGGTTTCCTAAGAGGAGCCCTAGGACATGGCTTAAAAAGACTATCGTGGTGATTCTTTTTATGGTGAGAGTATTTAGTGTATTAGGAAATAGGCTACAGCATGAATGGCATATGCTATACCACCTATAAGAAGCATTCCTAGTAATATGACTTTACTTACTTGGATGAACTCAGATCTATCTGGTTTTCTAAGCCTCATTAATATTAGCCGCCATTCTCTAAGTGTAGAGACCGTCCTACCGGCAAGCCCTCTCTCCTGCTGAGCCATACTCGACCACACTCTTTGACAGAATTATTGACGAGATTGCCTAGACTCTCGCTCAACATGATTGGGTGGTGTCTTCCCCTAAATATTTTTAGGGCATCCATATTACATTAGCTTAAGCTGCCTATGATCTTAGCTGCAAAGAGCTTAGGATTGAAAGGCTCTAAATCACCATATGATTGGCCCGTTCCTACATAGAGAATTGGTTTACCTATTGCATAGGCTACGCTTATGGCTGTACCCCCCTTAACATCCGCATCAATCTTAGTAAGGACGATGAAGTCTACGCCGACTGCTTCCTCAAAGAATTTTGCTTGGTCTATGGCATCATTACCAGTAAGAGAGTCTATTACGAGTATCTTATAGTCCGGCTTAACGACCCGAACTATCTTCCTCAGCTCATTCATAAGATCTGTGTCTGTATGCATTCTCCCAGCAGTATCTATGAGGATTACCCGATAGCCCCTCTTCCTAGCATATTCCAGGGCGTCATAGGCTACTGCTGCTGGATCAGCACCATAACTTCCACCTATGAATGGTGCACCTAATCTCTCCGAATGCTTCCTAAGCTGCTCCTGTGCTCCGGCTCTGAACGTGTCTGCAGCAACAATTACTGGCGTTATTCCATGCATCTTGAACATGTAGGCGAACTTTGCTATAGTGGTAGTCTTCCCTACCCCATTGACACCGAAGAAAGTTAATCTCAGAGGGTTGCCTGGCTCCCTCCTAACAGCCATAGATATTAAGTCTATTTGTTCCCAGCTTTTCGATAGAATCTCCTCAATTACTTCTTGAAGAACTGAGAGAATATACTTCTTAGCGTCAGAAAGCCTTGGTATCCTCCTACCAACTAGCTTCTCCTTAAGCATACTTATAATTTCTTGTGCTGCGTCATAGGCTACATCAGCTTCTACCAGCTCTAGTATTATCTCATCACTAAACTCGTCTATATCCTCCTCTTTAATTTCCTTAGTAGCTATTTGGATAGAAACCGTGTCAACAAGCTTCTTGAGAGTCTTCTTAAGCTTATCGAAAACCATTATTCGTCACCAGCCTATCCCAGCATAAGCATGCTATTCTAATGATAGAAAGTATACTAGAATTTATGTTATCGAGTCCAAGGAGAGCATTAAAACAACTCACTGTACTCGGGGCTGTTGTTGGGCACGAGCCCTGGCTAGAGCCTGTTCTACAGCCGCCCTTAACCCCTCATAGTATTGTACTAGCTTTTGAAGCTCTTGCCTATAGAACTCAGCTATCTTAGAGTATTCTGTCCTAAGCCCACGAATAATTTCAAGCGCCTTATTAGTGGAAACCTCTACATAAACATCGAGTCCCGCATGAACTATTACCCGGTCAAGCTTCTTTATAGCTGCAGGGGCATAGACTATACCGCTAGTATCGAGAGGTATTAGCGAATCCTCTGAGCCTTCTCTTAGATTTTGGAGAGCATCCTCCAAGATGGTAAGGCTTGATATCCTGAGCTCTGTAGTAGTGAGGACTTCTCTAAGCCTTCCTATCTGCTCCTCGAGTAATGATAGCTGTGCTATGGCCTCGTCCAGGGTCATTTTAACTTGTTGGTTACTAGCCAAGTTTTACCCACCTCTTAAGCCCGGTGAGAACTTGTACGTACCTACTACGTGCTTCCTCTGGCCTAATCTCCGTGATCCTCTCTATTACTATGTGGTAACGTTTTAACTTATGATTACTACCTAGTTCCGAAAGAACTTTTTCTATAGCATGTTCTGGTTTGAGCGCACGAACCTCTTTACTGAACTTCCACCAGGTAGGGAGACTATCATGGCTTATCAGCATCCTTCCCTCGATACGATACACCTTAACCTCCATGAGCTCCCCCTCAATTGTCTTGACATATGACTATACTAGCCTACTCTTAAGGCTTGCTGGATCCTCATTAACTCTGGCCCTGTTGTTTCGTCTCCTACTAGGACCCCCTTATCATTAGCGACTATACCAGCACGTACAAAGTATACTCCAAAATTCACTGTAGCCGTATCAATGTCTACATCAAAGAACTGACGTAAAAACTTTAGTTCCTCTTCGCTTATGCCAGGATGTACTACACCTCCATTATTGGTAACTACGAGCATAGAGCCTATGGTTGGTATCCCAGCTAAGTCTTTCTGGACGATCTCTTCAACACCTAGGACTTCCTTTATCACTGTTAGGGCGTTCTTCTCTATGAGAGGTGATACGAGTGCTGCCCTAGAGTTAGCCACTATTAGATTACCTAGAGCCGTAGGTCTTGTGTTTAGTACCTGCAGTCTAAGAGTAGAGCCAATTATATCTTTGAGGTAGTCTAGCTCTTCAGGTTTAATTATGCGTGGCAGTAGTAGGCCTCTATCATTACCAGCTACCATCACACCATTTATCAGCATATCAGCTATTTTTGTCTCAATGACTTCTACGTCGAGGGTATCACTAATCCTTTTCTTATCCTTATCTGTTAGGCCTGGAGGCACTATTGCAATACGGTTATTAGCGAATATGTATACACCAATATTGGGATTGCCATAAATGCTCATAAGCTCTATCAAGGACTATGCCCTCACCCCTAACTATGATGTGTTTAGATATAGGGGCTAAAAACCATATTGTCTACTTGCTGGGCTTAATTATTGATAATGCTCTCTATAAAATCATAGTTCTAAAAGGGGACATTAGAGGAGCAAAAACGCTAGGATAATAGTCTATTTGCGGAGAAGCATAACCTTAACCTCCCCCGTCTCCGGATCCTTGACGGCCTTAACCTTAACCCTACGTGGAGGCTTTTCTATACTTCTCGACCATATAAACTCGTTTAAATTATTATGTATCTTGACCCTGCTCGGCTCAACTCCAAAGTGTCTAGCTATGAACTTTCTCACGAATTTTACTGCCCTAGCAGCTCTATTAGTTCTACGTCCCCAGTAAACCCTGCCTAATGGGATCACATATATTGCCTCCTTCTTGTCCTTTACCATGATATCACCCGCGGCTGTCTAGGCTTAAGCCTTTAACTTCGTTCTTCTCCAATGCCTGCGCTTGGGATGGGTGGTAAACTTTCTCCTAGTTTTGACGAGGACCCAGATAGGGACATTAGAGTTTGATTTAAGCGCTCTTGCGAGGCGGAGCTTCCTAGCTAAGGGCTTGTAGTGTGCCATCGCCCCAACCCCTATGGGTAAAGATAGACTCTAATGCTGTGAGGATATTAATCTTCTTTCTAGCCCTCTACCTTTACCTTACTTCCTCTTAAATCTTATCCTTGTCTCTCTATGTGTCTGCTCATAGATACTACCCAGGATCTCTTTAACCATGTCGTCGGTTATGGGGGGTTTTAGTCTACCGGATTGTACTAGTGCAATCAGCTGATCTTCTACAAGCCTAGCTAGCTCGGGTCTTACAAGCTTAACGTTAGCGAGGCGCTCGCGGGCTTCTGCTGTAAGTATAGTTCTTAGAATGGCCTGCCTCCTAGCTTCAGCCTCTTGTAAGGCTCTTCTCCTCTCCTCTTCTTCCGCAAGTCTACGTTGTAGCTCCTCTAACTTCCTCCTCTTAATCTCCTCTAGCTCTGCATCATAGAACTCCTCTGCCAAGATGCGCCACCCCTCTTAATTAAATAGTCACCTATGGTCTTACTCCAATCCTAATCTATGAGCCAACTACTCCCTTATACACCTATACCTTAGCCTAGAATCCCTAGGAGTATTTCTCAGTTACTATTCTTCATGGAGTCTTGTCATACGCTGTTTTTTGCGCTTGAGCCCCATTATCTCCTTTCTTAACTCCTCGGTCCTCCTGATGAATTCTTGCGTATATATGAAGGCTATTGCCGTTATTAGGTCAGTGTATAATATTACGCCTTGGTATTTCATGTGAGGATCGACGACTACAACATAGTCTACATCAGCCTCAGTCTCCTCGAGAACATCTATAACATGTAGTATATCTTCATCAGCCTCCACAAGAGGGGGTCTCCGTATAGGTAGCATTGATATAGGGTCACTAGGCTTGCTCTCAAGAAGCGCCTCTAAGAGAGAGCCGTCGATTACACCCAGGAGCCTATTATTATCATCAACTACTGGTACCAGATGCTGTCTCATCCCAACCATTAGCTCTATAGCCCTTGCTATGGGCTCTGAAGCCTTTAGGCTCCTAAACCGCTTCTCGGCTATGTCAATAGCCCTAATCCCTATTCTCTTCCTTCTCCTCCTAATTGTATCTAGAACAGCCTCAACATTTACGAGTTCAGGCCTAATTCTATGTGGTATCTGTGACTCGTATATAGTTAATCCCCTCGTGAGCTCACGTGAGAGGTACGATGATAGGAGCGCTGGGACTAAAAGGCCATAGCTCCCACTCATCTCTGTAACCATGAATGACGTTGCAAGAGGAGCTTTCGAAGCCGCCGCGAAAAATGCTGACATGCCTAGGTATGCGAAGACGAGGGGGCTTATTCCAGTCATCTTCGAGCCTATTAGGACGCCGAAGGAGTATCCCAGTAACGCTCCAGCCGTGATACCTGGTGCAAAGACGCCGCCACTACCACCACTTCCAATAGAAAAGGCTGTGGCCATGATCTTAGCTACTGCTATGGCCATTAATATCATGCCGAGATACGCTGTAGGACCTTCACCTACGAATGTCTTGACTATAGCTGGGTTTGCTAGAAACTCTGTCAAGAGCTGCCTACCAGATCCTAGGACGAGCGGAGCCAGGATTCCTACAAGAGCTGCTGCAGCGGCTCCTATGACAGGCCTAATCCACTGGCCTTGCGGTATAAGTTTCGTAAGGAGGTTCCTTACCCCATAGAATAATTTCACGTATAGAGCTGCAAAGGGGGCCATAAAGACGCCTAGTAACATATAGGCTACCAGGGCATTACCTGTGTAAAGTATAGATTGGGTTACACTAACCTTAGGAAAGACCTCAGCATATCCCCAGAAGGGCATTGTCACAGCATAGCCTACTATAGCTGCGATTATTGAGGGTATTAAGGCGCGAACCTCGATATCACGCTTATATAGGACTTCTACTGCGAAGATAGAAGCTCCTATCGGGGCCCTGAAGAGAGCTGAGAGGGCTGCTGACATACCAGCCAGCAACGCTATCCTCCTATCCCACATATTCATCTTAAGGAATTGTGCTATAGCACTCCCTATTCCAGCACCCATGAGGGCACTAGGGCCCTCTACACCTCCACTACCACCTGTTCCTATGGTTAGAGCTGAGGCAACCGCCTTGACTATAGGCACTCTTACTCTAAGAATGCCTGCCGCCCGATGAAACCCTCTAATAGCTGCATCAGTGCCGTGGCCTTCGGCTTCCGGGGCATATCTATAGACTATTATGCTAGAAACCAGAGCGCCAAGCAACATGATAGGAGGGACAAGTAGTAGTATGTATCGAGAAGTGCCCATCTTGAAGGCATCTATTAACGCCACCGAGAGGTCAGCGTACTTTGTAAAGGATGGTACTGGAGCACCTAGAAGGTAGGCTACAGTAGACGTTACTAGCTCTAAGAGAACATAAAAGAATGTTGCAAAAAGGCCCGCCGCAATACCGATAACTGTACCTAGTATAATCCATTTTTCTAAGAATGTGAGTTCTGAAGCGAATTTGAGTATATCCTTCTTAAGTTCAACAAGTTCTCGGTAAACACCGCGTGCACCAGCTAAAGCCATTCCCGCTCTTCACCGTCTTTGTTCACTCTTTTCAAACCCTAAAGCCCTCCAAACCATTTCATCCAATCAGATAACTTTTTCATATAACTTAGTGGAGTTAAAAAGCTCTTGTAGGATACCCGTATATTTGATGTAGCGAGGAGGCTGCATGGTATGAGCAAGGTTAAGGTCTTTAATGAGCTACTTGGTATGGAGGTCGAGATACCGGAAACTCCAACTAGGGTAGTAAGCTTAGCTCCTTCAGTAACTGACACTCTCTATTGGATTAATGCCTGGAATAAAGTTGTAGGAGTTAGCTACTTCTGTTTCAAGCCTCCAGAAGCACGCCATAAGCCCAAGGTTGGCAGCTATTTCAACGTAAATTACAATCTTTTAAACGAACTATCACCAGACCTTATAATTGTCACGACAGGTGCTCAGAGGAGACTAGGAATAGAATTAGCCAAGAAAGGCTATAGTGTCTATGCTGTAGGGCTACCTGTGAGCCTCTATGGCATAATTGAGAACGTGAATATAATAGGTCTTCTTGTCGATAGAGTTAGTGAAGCTAGAAAGACAGCAACACTGCTTATCGACAAGCTTCAAGAAATACGTGCAAGGTATAGTGGTAGAAGGCTAAGGGTTTACTATGAAGTTGACTTGGGAGAACCTATAACCATAGGCTCTGCAACATACATAGATCATGCACTTGAATCCATTGGCCTAGAAAATATATTTCGTGGAATCCGTAGAGGCTACATAAAGCCAGACTTTGATAGGGTTCTTCAAGAGGATCCAGACTTGATAGTCTATGAGCCAAAGCCTTTCACTAAACCTGATCCAGACAGAGTAATAAGGATGCTTGAGTCAAGGAGGATGTGGTTCAGGCTAAGAGCTATAAGGAGAAGGCATGTGCTCGTATTGGAACCAGACAGCCTTGCACACTACGGGCCAACGTTATTTAATACACTCGAAAAGATAGGAAGAAGGGTCGAAGAGTTTGAGAAGTAGAGGCTAAATCATCCTATTGATAGGCTTTCTTCTAGGGAGATAGATGTCTAAGCCGCTAGCTACATGGAATGCGTTTAAAAATGCTTCTGAAGCTGTAGGATAGGTGAATATCATTTTAATTGCATCATCCACTTTAAGCCTAAGCTTGATAGCTATTGCAGCTATATTTACTACTTCAGTAGCATGCAGGCCAATCATATGGAATCCTTTTAGCTCTCTCGTAGAGCGATCCACAACTATCTTTGCAAGCCCTTGAGGCTTCCAGTAAGCTATGGCGTGATAATTAACCCATAAGGGGAATTTTGATACCATGAAGCGTGGATCGCCTTGTCTTGCAGAGATACCGACACTCGCTACCTCGGGCTCAGAGAATATGCCTAATGGTACAAGGCTATAATCCATTCTTGCATCTAGGCCAGCTATGTTCTCAGCTGCGACAATGCCCTCCATTTTAGCAACACTTGCTAACTGATAGAGCCCGTTAACATCGCCTACCGCGTATATGTTTGGCACATTCGTCCTAAGTCTATTATCAACCTTTATCCCATTAGAATCATATATTACGCCTACCTCATCAAGGCCTAAATCCTCTACATTGGGCCTTCTACCTATAGCTATCAGTACACGACTAGCCTCTATCGTCTCTCCTGTTTCAAGTTTGACAGTTTTATTCTTAGCATCTATTTCCACTATCCTGGTTGATGTAAAAATCCTTATGCCACGCTCCTTGAAAATTCTCTCTAAGCGCTCACCTAATTCTGAATCGAGGTAAGGAAGAAGCCTAGATGAAATTTCAACAATGTATACCTTTGAGCCTAGCTTCGACCAAAGGCTGGCAAACTCAACTCCTATAGCACCACCACCCATTATCACTATTGTATCTGGTATTTCGTCTAGCGATAGTGCTTCATCACTTGTTATTGCAAACCCACTTTTAAGAGCCTCCTTGATGCCTTTGACATCTTCTGGTATGCGGGGTCTAGATCCAGTTGCGATGACTATGTTACTAGCATCTATTCTTGCCTGGCCAACCTTTACTGTATGAGGGCTTATGAGCTTGGCTCTGCCAATTAGTACTTTTATATCATAGCTCGGAAAAACTGTATCTATAAACCATTTAACTATCTGCTCTATTATCATCTTTTTCCTCTCAAGAACCCTCCTCATGTTAACTCTAAGTCCTTTAAAATCCAAGATGCCGAAGAGGCCAGCCATACCAGCTTCTTCGTATATTTCTGCAATCCTTAACATCATTCTCGCTGGTATGCAACCTGCGTTAACACTTACGCCACCAATGGGGCCTCGCTCGATGATTAGAGGCCTTAGACCAAGCTGAGCCGCCCTTATAGCTGCAGCTGCACCAGCAGTACCAGAGCCTATTATCACAACATCCCAGTGAGTGCCATCAACCTCGCTGATATCAATGAAGGACAAGACCCCACCTCCACCATCATAGTCGAAATTATAGCAAATTCCTCATGAGAATACTATTAGAGAAGAGGGGCCTGGCTCCTAGACCAGCCCCATCTTACTATCTAAGCCCAGTCTATAAATCAAGTTATTCAGACGAACACCCCGAATTATAAATCGCATACTAGGCTCTTGAAGACTTCTTTAAGTATATTTAATTTTACTCCTACTAAACCTTTAGTAGTCTCCTCAGCTCTCCATGGTCTCCTGCATACCCTTCCAAGCTTACTCTCCGCATGTAGGCATCATTGGCCTGTCTAGCATCTGCTGCGTCAGCCCTGGGGCCATCTCGCTTATTTATACCATAATGTCCGTAGCTAGGACTTTATAGTACTTAAGATAGAGTGCCAAGATGTAATCCTCCACTAGATACTAGTGATGTTTATGGTATGTAGTACCACTCTTATTTAAAAGCATAGCTCGTTACTAATTAAGCTTCTTATAGTGATTTTCTCTTAAAAGCTTTGAAAGCTCTATTACATCGGTCTTTGCAGTTCACCTACCTTGGGTGCTATATACGCGTACGGTCTAGTCCTGCCAGTCTATTAGTTATATTCATATATGTTGTGTGTGGGGACACCATGGCTAGGGTTATTTATAAAGGCAACATGAAAACACCTTATGCTTGTATACTACTCGCTTATAGCCTTGCGAGAGATCTCTCAGAATACACATAATGTCGAGCAGTCGGCTGCAACAAAGTCTAACACCACAAACCTACTACCATAATCAGCGACAAGTCTAACTCTCTTCTCTCTGGTTCTCCTACAAGTGCTATCACATTAGCTAAGTAATCTCTCCTTTCACTTATCCCAGATTATGCCTTATCGACGGCTTTCATGGGCTTCCTTAAACCTATAGGACTTCTAGCCTGCAAGGTTTTCATCATCTTTTTACGAGGTCTATATAGCCTATCATATTCTTGTGAGCTATCTTGGCGTATTCTCCTAGTCAAGATCCGCCTTAAGCTTCGGTACTGTAGCTAGTATGGGCCTACTCTTTATCCCGAGTAACTGTCTTACGTCTTGAGGCGCCTAGGTTCGGCTCCCTTGAAATACTTGATATACTCCTCTAAGAAAGGATATCCTCCGCTCACGGTTTTCGAAGGCCTTCATACTAGATAAGTTACCTAGTACCGAGCTAATGAGGCTAGGTATGTTTCCTCGAACAATTCCAGGGGACATGCTATTCTAACTGTTGTTTTTCCTTTACTAGGTTCCCAAGGCTATATGCCGCTGTTTGGGCTTTTCGAAGAGCTTAGGCTTATAACTGGGTATGGTTCATATCCCACTAGTACTATTTTCTGCTATTATCCTACCTGCAGCCTCCTCTATAATAAGCCCTCTACTGAGCCACGATAAGATACTATAACACCACTAGTATTAGGCTCATAATTCTTATCCATAAACTCCATGAATTACTATTTCACAAATAGGCCATCTATGCTCCCACCTTCTACCCCCTACCAGGCAGGAACTAGAAATTGTCTTATAATAGGTAGAAGTGCAAATACATCTCAATAGAGGAGGCCTTGAGAATGAAGAACGTTCTAGCCGAGCTGGAACCAGATGAAAGGAGTTTAACATAGTATTGAGAGAAAGAGCTAGTGCAATGCTACTGTCGCTAAGACGTTCAAATGATCTTAAGAGTATGGTAAAAGCTAGGTAAGAGCTAATAGTAATGGTACGTGGAGAGCTACTATTATGAAGCCATAGATTACCATGAAGACACCTATCCTAGATACTAGCTTTTCAGCAACTTTATCCAGCACTAGTATAGCTAGAAGGCCGCTAAGATAAGCTACTAAGAGAGCTGATAGGATCAGTACTGAACTCGTCTTTGACACGATCCTGCTACCCGCTATCACTAGCTCGTAGAGGCCTGCTGCTAGGGTTGAGGGTATTGCTGTCACAAAGGCTATCTTAACAGCCGATGACGAGTTATAGCCGCGTGCTAGTAGGTATGAGGTTACGACCCCACTCCTCGATAAACCAGGTAATAATGCTAGTGCTTCAAGTACCCCTATAGCTAGTAGATCGACTAAACTAATACCAGTTATCTGGCGAATACGTAATCGGGTTGGCCTAGGTATTATAATTAAGCCTGTAACTATGAGGAGCGCGCCTACGATGAGATTCACTTCATCCAATGTAGCTTTACCTAAGAAGTATTGATAATAATTATGAACTACAAGTCCTAAGGGGAGTCCCGTGATAAGAGGTATAAAAAGAATGCGCGCCTCAACACCTCGAAGCTTGACAAGAGCTTTAACAACAAAACGATAATAGTATGTTGCGGCTGAGAGAGCTGTTGCTAAGTGAAGTGCTAGTGAATAGCTGTAAGCTAACATAGGGTTTAGCCCTAAAGCTTCCGTAAGATACACAAATACTTGGCCACTACTACTGACAGGCAACCACTCTAGAAGACCTTGTAATAGACCAGCTGCTAGTACTGCGAATATACTTGTCAAGTTCAAGGCACCAATGGTATATTTGGATCTAGTAAGGTGCTTGAAACCAGTCTTGACAAGATTACTATAGCTTAGCCTTAAAAAAATGACTGGAGGCTAGAGCGATGCTTCTTACCCTAAAACCCTATTATTAGGTAATCTGATAGCTTAGGGTGTGCCTGTCATGCATGAGAAAAGTAGAGGCAAACCTAGCATAGCAAAGGCTGTTGAGGAGATTGTACAAGAAAGTCCTATAATTTTAGAATGTATTCTTAAAGGAATAGTAAATTATAGTAAACTCGCCAAGTTATTAGAAGAGGCTGTTACTGAAAGGACGGGCAAGGCCTCAACCGCTGCTATCAAAATGGCCTTAGTAAGACTTGCAGAAAAGATCCAAAGAAGCTATGAGAGTACTGAAGAAATGGTTTTAAATGTATTCGCCAAGACAACAATGAGCCTTCAAACAGACATAACAGTTATAGTCATTGAGAGGGAGAGAGTGCTGCCTAGGCTTAAAGAAATAATTGAACTATTAGAGAGAGCAAGATTTTTTCAAATCCTTCAAGGTCATCGGGTTTTCACACTGATAGTATCATCTGAGGATGCCAAAAAGATAATAGACTTAATAGGTGCTGAGAGAGCCGAGGTATTAGAAGGACAGGCAGCAATACTCTTGATGAGCCCCAAGTCTATTGTCGAGACTCCAGGCGTTATTGCCTATCTCACACTCATATTAACTCTAAACGGAATTAATATTACTGAACTTGTCTCATGTCACAATGATACGCTTATAGTTGTTAGTACAAAAGACTCCATAAGGG
>JBEVCE010000109.1:0-4931 GCA_040514295.1 Pyrodictiaceae archaeon
TATTAGTGCGTCGGCCGTCAGCTTATCAATATTATCGGCTACGTCTAGCTTCATCAGCAGGATCCTGTACCCATGTATTCTAGACGTGGAGAGGATTATAGCCTAGCCCCTGTATACGATAAACCTCTACCCCTGGGGAGAACGCTGGCAACCCCCAGGACATACTACCTGAAAGGGGCTTCATGCATAGAGCCACTCGCGGCTACAGAGCTACTCATAAACACTCTTATCTTAAGGAGGGATGCTAGCCTCCTAGCTATATTCGCGGAGATCGTAGACGAGTGCATAATCCAGGGTCTATACAGGGCAACCCCGAGATCTATTAAGATCCGTAGAGCCACCAGGAGGGTATCTGGGGGGCCAACAACCAAGGTTAATGGGCTTGCATCCTATGTCTCTCTAGTAGTAAGGGCTAACGACCTACTCGGAGTCCTAGACAAGGCTAAGTCCATGGCAGAATGCCTTACTAGGGCTAGAACAAGCTACGGTGGGGTAGTAGTAGGGGATTGGGGTAGAGCCGTTTACGCAGCAACTCTAATCGGCAACATAGGTGTTGCTGAGGTGATAAGCAGTCCCCAGCCATTGTCAAGGCTCCTTCTATGTAGCGGGCTAAGAGCTGAACCCTTAGAGCTTGACACAGGGTTGATAGGAATGTTTATTCCTAGGTACAAAGCGTCCACGTGGATTACGCAATACTATAGTGATCGTAGAGCTTCGACGCTACGTAGGAATAAGGAGGGCTTCGAGCTACGGATCTCTGTCGAGACAAAAGACGATTATATCGTCGGCTGGAGCCTAGACTCAAACATGTACGCCTCTCCTCCCATGGAGGTTTATAGTATCCTCTCATCGGTTAAAGGAATGCCCTTCCACGAGCTAACCTTATCGATGATCAAAGACGCTCTTAACACCAAGATGAGGGTTGCAGGTATATCTATGAAAGACTTCCTTGATGCACTAGACTCTCTCCACAAGGCTGCAGGCGTGAAAGTATACACAACTTAGGGGCTCACTCTCTAGCTCCTAGATTTAGGAGGCCTAAATAATCTTTTAAACATGAACTCGCGGAAGACGCTACTCTTAACTAGTCTTAGGTAAGTGCTACGACTCCTTAAAAGCACATATAGCTCCCAGCTACGTAATGCTGGACACATGTAGCATCCTATTCTATAGAAGCCCATCTCGTAAAGCGGGTTTAGCCTAATATTGTTTAGGAGCAGATAGAGTTGCACATGGCTAGTTCCCCATAGCTTTAGGGGCGCGATAGTGGTATAGCCTCCTTCTACATCCATTCTAGTAGGCGGCCTTCTGGACCTCCTCCTTGATTCTGCCTCTCGATCACCAACCACTACGAGGGTCTTTCCCTCCGCTATTTCGGCTACACCCCTCCTAATAGCATCAATCTTCCTCCCAGTACACCATCTAGCATCATGAGTCGGTAATGGCAGCCCCTCCTTAACGATACCCTCAAGAACCTTAGCCCTTACTCTATGTACCTCAACGCCTAGCTTCTTTCCGACCTCGTTGACGTATTCCATTGTTTCAGGGAACTCGGTTCCAGTATCCACGAATAACGCCTTAACCTTCTTACGCGAAGCAGCCTTGAGTGTTAAGAGCAGTGTTGCAGTGCTATCCTTTCCCCCACTCCAGGGCACTATTATGGTATCGTATTTGCTGGCTTCCTCTCTTAAGAACCTAAGGGATATCTCCTCGTATAGCCCTACTACATCCCGGTTGTAGGCTAGGAGCTTCTCCAAGGGTATATCCTGGCCTATGTTCTCATCTAGCAGCATCCCCCTAGGCTTTACACCCTCATCGGGCACCTCTATGACCGCTACAAGCTTTGAAGCATTATATAATTCATGCCTACCTCCAAGCTTCCTAACGATTAACGGTGGATAGGCTATGCGGCTACCTATGATCTCCTCTATAATCCTCCTCGCGACCTTACCAAGTCCTAAGAAAACATCATATGCAGGCTCGTAGCCATAGACCCTGGTTAGGTCGATGCCCCTCCAAAGCCCAAAGATATATACCCCTAGATTCTCATTCCAGGAGGCTGCTAGCCTGAAGAGGCTCCTCCCTCTCAATACCTCGTTGGCTAGTTGCTCTATTCTAGCATTCCTCACTTTAGCCCTAGGCACCATGTGTATAGCTATATTAGGTGCTAGGTCATACTCGTCTACAAGCTCCTTAACAGCATCCTTATCCTCAAGGCCTAGTAAGAGGAGGTAAAACCTATTCTTATCCTCTGAGAGTAGCTCATCGATTCTATCAGCAATCTTTCCTGCTGTACGCGCTCCATGTAATGTCTCGACGCGTAGCCCCCACTCTGAATAAAACTTGTTTATCGCAGCCAGTAATGCGTCTCTATCCCTCTTGCTCCGTACTAAAACCGTGAGCATAGCAACGCCCTATGCCGGCTCCACATGGAGTAACCTATTAGGCTGCCAGGCTATTAATAACGTAAACGGCGTGGCAACGAGACAGTAAGGTACCGTAAGAGGATGATTCCATGGGACTAGTTGATGAGGGTATAAGGTTCATAGAGGAGCTAGACAGGTTTGCTGGGATTAAGGCTGGCTGGATAATCAGGGGTGAGGATGAGACAAGCCCAGACTATGGCAGACCGGCATGGGCTAGGCCCATAGAGGAGCATATAAGGATGGGCGTCATCCCGCTGGACAAGCCTCCGGGGCCCACCAGCCATGAGGTAGTAGCATGGATTAAAAGAATGCTTGGCCTTTCAAAGGCGGGACATGGAGGAACCCTAGACCCTAAGGTGACGGGTGTTCTCCCGGTAGCATTAGAGGAGGCAACCAAGATAATTCACTTAGTAGTCCACACTACTAAGGAATACGTATGTGTAATGCAGCTTCATGAGCCCGTGGACGAGCAGAAGCTTCGCGAGGCAATATCCCTTTTCGTGGGAGAAATCTATCAAAGGCCTCCGCTTAGGAGTAGTGTCAAGAGATCGCTAAGGGTGAAGAGGGTTTATAAGATAGATCTCTTAGAGTACACGGGCAAATACGCGCTACTAGTCATTGAGAGCGACCCAGGGACATACATGAGGAAAATCTGCCACGACATAGGCCTGGTACTAGGTGTAGGCGCTCACATGAGAGAGTTGAGAAGAATCAAGACAGGCCCCTTCCACGAGGACAAAGGGCTCGTGAGGCTACAAGAGCTAAGCGAAGCCATATACAGGTGGAAGACTACTGGAAAGGACGACCTACTGAGAAGGCTTATTCTACCAGCAGAGTACGCTATAAGCCACCTAAAGAAGATAGTTATAAGAGATACAGCAGTGGACGCTATAGCCCATGGGGCCCACCTTGCAGTTCCAGGAATACTAAGACTCCACGATAATATAGAGAAAGGCGATCTCGTAGCAATACTCACGCTCAAGGGAGAGTTAGTAGCAATAGGGGTAGCTAATATGACGAGCAACCAGATGGCGTCAGAGAAGAAGGGAATAGCGGTAAGGATAAGGAGGGTGATCATGAAGCCAGGCATATACCCATCAACCTGGAAAAAGACTAGAGAATCGAGGACCTGAAGAGGAGCCTCTTCATGCACCACTACTATACGAAGTCCCGGAGGCTATCTAGGGCGAGAATACTCATCTCGGACGTGATCCGTGGAGTTAGCGTAGAGTTCTACACTTACAGCGACATATTCTCAGCCAAGACCATAGATGAGGGAACAAGGCTACTAATAGAGACAGCTATAGTACCAGAGAAGGGGGTGATACTGGACATGGGATGCGGCTACGGCGCCATAGGAATAACACTAGTAAAGGCGCAACCAGGCCTAAGAGCAGTACTAGTAGATTCGAACCCACGAGCCATAGAAGCAGCTAAGATGAATGCAAGGTTAAACAGGGTAGAAGACAGGGTCGACATCCGCCTCGGAGACCTCTACGAGCCAGTACGTGGCGAAACATTCGACGCAATAATATCTAATCCACCACTAGCAGCAGGCTGGAAGATAATAGAGAAATTAATATCGGAAGCACCTGCTTTCCTCAAGGAAAACGGCAGCTTACAATTAGTGTTTCGGAAGGGTGAGGCAAAAGCAGAACAACTACTCAGAAAACACTTCAAGAGAGTAGAAAAACTTGCCAGAAAGCATGGCTACACAGTATTCTATGCAGAACCATAGGAAGGTAAACAATAATTAGGCTCCTAACATAATAACGCACAAACACGGGTCCTGGCCCTCCTAGACGCCGGGGTGCCCGAGCGGTCCAAGGGGCCGGCCTTGAGAGCCGGTGCCCCAGGGGGGCGCGCGGGTTCAAATCCCGCCCCCGGCGCCACCATCAAAACCCATCAACCCCTCAACTAATGATTTTGGTTGAGAACTTGGCTTAGAAAACCCAATGCCGACAATAACTAGCGTGAAGGGTAAACTCATCCTAGGCGATAATGCTAGATATAGTGTCCTAAGAGCTATCCAAGAACAGGCTTTCAGGTCCGCAGAAGATGTAAAGTTTTAAGCACACTTAAGCTAAGCCTTGTATCTCTCATGCTATAGGAGGATATTGTAAACATCGTTTGAGAAGCTCTTAGGTAGGAAGAGTTGATTGTCGGTGATGATCGGGAGAGGCTGAGGTTTAGAAATTTAGAGATTGTTAAAAGTATAATATTATTAGGCTACGGCTTACCGCTAAAATTACTAGCTTTAATCTCTAAGCATAGTAAGTATTGCTAGGAACAATCTTAGGGGGATGGGGTACAGCTTCATTAGTATAAGGCTCGAGCAAAGCTGGAATTTCGAACACTCTCAGCTGAACATAGGAAGCGCAGGAAGACCAAAGAGTATACTATTAAGAGTACTTTAAGAGAGCCTCGAAGAAGATAAGAAAGCTTAGCGAGCAGCTAATAGCCCACGTAGTGAGCGGCTGGAGTAAGCGGCTTTAGAGCATCTCT
>JBEVCE010000110.1:0-2625 GCA_040514295.1 Pyrodictiaceae archaeon
GATATGATGCATTGGCTACTAGAATGCTTAGATGTAATGAGACAATAGCGAGATAGGTATTATTTGGTCTAAGGGAGTTTAGCTTCTACCCTCCAGGCCCAAGGTTTTATCAAGGAGGGAGCATGGGCATCTACAGGCTTGCCGAGAACACGAGAAATAGGCTGATTGAAGAGAAACGTAGAGCTATGATAGTTAAAGAACACGTAGAGGAGATTGAAGAATCCCTTAAGGAGATTGTGAAAAACCTAGAGATAAGTCTAGGTCCTAGGCCCTCCCTGACCCAATTCCTGGGGAAGACTGTTGCTCTAAGCCTTGTATCAGCCTTAGTAGGCTCTACAGCCCCGATGACCGTACTAGCTGTTAGAGGAGCATCACTAATCCATACGCTGCTTACGCTTAGCAGGGCTAGGAGAATGAGATTAGGAGAGTTGCTTTACGAGGCATCGACAAGTATTAGGAGGATCCTTGAATGCCTATAAGGGGTCTACTAGAAGCAGGTAACTTTCTCTCCTTCTCACCTCCCAAGGGCTTATGATGGATGGATCAAGTATGACGAGAATAACATGAACAGGCCTAAGCAGTGCAAGATAGGGGCTACATGATCTCGGCATGGTTTTTAGCCAGCTGCTTCTCGGGCCAAAGCCCTGCTTCGATGGCACTAGTGTTTCTCTGCCTCTCTTAGGAGCTTGATAATTTTCTCTGCTACCTCTAGCGCTGTTCTCCCGAAGACCCTTATCTGAGGCTCCTTGCCTACATCGCCTTCATCGTATATTATGTCTGGTATTCTCCCCCTAGCCCGCTTAGCTGCCTCCTCGATACCCCAGGGGATGCTCGCTCCCTCCGTCTCTTTAATCTCTGGTGGCTCGCGCCTCCTATCAAACGATGATATGGTGAACCCTAGTTTCTCTGCTGCTTCCAGCAACCTTTTGTCGAAGCGTAGATTTGCAGCCGACCTGATCTCTGGATCGTGCTTCATTGCTGCTAGTACTGCTCTAGCCATGTGGCTTGAGGCCCCGAAAGCTATGGGGCCAGCTGGCTTTACGGTCGCGCCATAACGTACTATCCTGCCTAGGATGCCTGCAACATCCTCTACCCCTCTCGCGTATCGCGGGCTTATTGATTGAACAATATTCATTTGCACCTCGGGGATATACTTGCTTAGTATTTCCCCATGGCTTACCAGCATATCTATGGCCTTCTCTAGCACCTCCCTAGCATGCTCCTTCTCGGCCGGTATCTCTAGCCACGCCATGGGGTTTACTGGGCAGTACCCCTTGCCAACCCTAACACCATAATCTATGGCCATGGTTATGAATTTCTTGGCTACCTCTATTGCCTCCTCTAGGCTCCTACCCTTAGCAAGCTCAGCTGTTATCGCGGCTGAGAAGGAGCATCCTGTGCCATGAGTGCAGCCATCCTTTATCCTTGGAGCCCTATACTCCCTGAACACGCCGTTATGGTACAATACGTCTATACTCTCGTCTCCCTCGAGGTGGCCGCCCTTAACTATTACCGCCTCGGCGCCATACTCTTCAGCTATCTTTTTAGCTGCCTTCTTGGCATCGTCTAGGCTTCTAATGGTCAACCCAGATAGCTTTTCGGCCTCCATTCTGTTTGGCGTAACGAGTGTAGCCAATGGTAGTAGTTCCTCGGTGAGGGTCTTCACAGCCTCTGGCTTGAGTAGGGGGGCACCACTCTTTGCTATCATGACGGGATCCACTACTAGCGGGAATCCATGGCGCTTTACAGCTCTCGCAACAGCTTTTATTATATCGCTGTTGCTGAGCATACCCGTCTTGGCAGCATCTACGCCCATATCCTCGGCAATAGCATCTATCTGCTTCTCTACAACCTCTGGCGGTATGTCGTGTATAGCTTTAACCTCGTAGGTGTTCTGTGCTGTCACACTAGTTATCGCCACTGTACCGTGAACTCCTAGAGCTGCGAAGGTTTTCAAATCAGCCTCTATCCCTGCCCCTCCCCCAGAGTCGCTACCAGCTATAGTTAAGGCCACTCTCCATAAGCGTATGGCTACCACCCCACTCTCTTCAACTAGGCCTCACGACCACTCGGTTATACTTGTAGTATATGACGCGGTTATACTTTAATAGTTCTAGGTGTTCCTTAAAACAACGGGATTTGCCATAAACCGAGGCGTTTACTATGACTAGCTTTGAGGTGGTCTCGGCCAGAGTACGTGAGAGGTATAGTGAGGCTGAATTAGCTAGGATACTGATTAGAGAGGCCTCTAGGAGATTAGAAGATATGGTTTCAAGCGACGTAATAATTGTTGGTGCAGGGCCTGCTGGGCTAACAGCTGCATGGCTATTAGCTGAGAAAGGCTTCAAAGTCGTTGTCTTGGAGAGGGGGCTTGGCGTTGGAGGAGGCCTTCGTGGTGGAGGTATGCTTCTACCAGCATTCATTATTGAAGAAGGTGAGGCCATAGAGCTTGCCAGGAGAGCTGGCATAAGGCTGAGGGAAGCGGGTGAGGGAATATATGTTGTCGACCCAATAGAGTTCTCTGCCAAGCTCACGTCAAAAGCTATAGATGCTGGAGCTCTAATATGGGTTGGAGTATTCGTGGAGGACTTGGTGGTGAGGATCGAGGGCGACAAGGTATCCGTT
>JBEVCE010000110.1:2635-51181 GCA_040514295.1 Pyrodictiaceae archaeon
TATCCGTTAAAGGAGTAGTGGTGAACTGGGCTCCAGTAGTAGAAGCAGGCTGGCATGTAGATCCATTGTTCCTAGAGGCTAAGGCGGTTGTTGACGCGACAGGGCATGACGCGTACTTGGTAAGGCTATTAGCTAAAAGATTCCCTCATCTAGGGCTAAGCGTCCCTGGAATGGCTAGCCTAAGTGCGTGGAAGGGGGAGGAGATGGTTGTAGAGAAGACTGGCAAGATCCTACCAGGCCTCTACGTTGCAGGCATGAGCGTTGCAGAGACTTATAACACGCCCAGAATGGGGCCCCTAGCTTCAGGCATGATGGTCTCGGGCAAAAAGGTTGCAGAGATCATTGCAAGGGACTTGGAAGAGGATGTACGGTGAGGAGTCTGAGGAAAATATTAGGAGTACAATAATACAACAACTATATTGTAGAGGGTGGCTTGGATTGAGACAAGGCATAGTCTACGAGGAGGAGGCTAACGGCCTGCACCTCATAGAGTACGAGGAGTTCAGCCTGGGCAAGCCATCCTATATGGTTCTAGGGCTACCTGATACAGGCCTTGTAGGTGTGATAGCCTCTAACCATATGGTTGATAGCCTAGGCTTAAAGGAAGTCGCCGGCATAGATTATGTCGGTGTAATGCCGCCTATAGCTGTCATAAGAGAGGGGAACCTTAGGACCCCGATAAGAATCTTCAAGGGCGAAGGACTCCTAGTAGTGACGGCTGAGACTCCTATACCACCTAGCCACATGTACCAGTTGACAAATTTCCTCGTAGACTATGCTCAGAGAAAAGGAGTAGAATACATTATATCCATAGTCGGCATAGCAACCCCTAATAGAATGGAGCTGCCTAAGCCAAGGGTATTCTGGCTTGCAGGCAACGACAAGGCAAGGAAACTAGTTGAGGGACTAGATATAGAGATGTTCTCAAACGGCTTCCTCGTAGGCCCCTATGCATTAATACTCAAGAATAGCGTCAAGAGGAGAATTGCAAACCTAGTACTCCTAGCAGAGGCATACATAGAGTTCCCTGACCCGGAAGCCGCGGCTGAAGTTGCAAAACTCCTATCAAGGGTTATTGGGATAGACATTGATGTTGCCAAGCTACTAGACCAAGCAGAGCTAATCAGGCTAAAGCTGAGAGAGCTCATGAGGCAGACCAAGCAGAGCATGGGCGAGGTAAGAGCGCCTAGCCCCCTAATGTACGCATAGCTCTTGTGAGGGGAGGTGACGTGAATGAGTTATGACTATATTCATAGAGAGATTGAGAGGCTAAGGAGGAGAATCAAAGAGGAGATAGATAGAACTCTTAGCATGTTCGAGACAGCGAGAACAGGCTGGAGCCCTGATGGAACCCTCGAGCCTCTCCACAACGTATACGAATATAGTGATAGGTATGTTATCCTACTAGATCTTGCAGGGGCTGATACCGGCAGCATAGAGGTCAAAGCTACACGCGACATGTTAATCATAGAGGCTAAATTAGAGAGGAGTATATCGTTCAGCGACATATTTAGGACACATCAGGGTAGGGAGATATCGTTCCACAGCTATAGGCATACCATTCCATTACCGCCAGATGCTGATCCGAAAGGCATGAGGGTCAACGTTAGGCCTAACAAGATGGTCGAGGTAATTATACCTAAGAAGGGTAGGAGGTAGTATTAGTGCTCCTCTAGTATGAACACATTACCTGATCTTTTTATAAGCCCTTTCTCTAGTATATACTCGATACCCTTATAGACAATTAGGTCTACTTCCTCTCCTTCGACTATCCTACCCTCTAATACTACTCTATCCAATGGTAACTCTAAATATTTGAAGCTCTTGTCGAGTAGCTGTAAGTGTATCCATTCGGGCTCTAGGGCTATCACCATAGCCTCTCTCCAATCATGGAGGTCGGGCTGTTTCAGCTTACTCCAAGCCTCATCGACGTCGAGGACGCTTATTTTATCACTACCTATTCCTCTCAAGACTACCTTACCACCCCTTATTGCCTTGACTACCGCGAGCCTCTCTTCATAATCTACTACGGTTCCTGGATAGAAGAGGGGTAGCCTCACGGAGAGAGTTAGTCTGGTCTTTGGCCGGCCATTACTCTCCCTGCCTATGACCTTGAAGCTTTCGGTGACCTTAGCGGCTAGGAGGGACTTGAGCTTTGCCGCCAGCATTCTAGCAGCTGTTTGCTCTGTAAGCTTTATGTTGAGCCCCTCCTTAGCCTCCTCGAAGCCTATAATATAGCTAGTTATGTTGTCTCCTAATTCTTCTATGATCTCCTCTACCCTAGCTCTATCGTCGCCGCTTAGCCTACCAGACCATGATCTGATTTGTACTATTGCTCTTGGTGCTCCGGATGCTCGTCGGAAACAATTAGGACATAGCTGCTTTATTATCTTGATTGGAACTAAGTACTCTTTTTCATAGCTTTCTCCGAGACCTTTAAATGAGCCTATGACTCTAACCCTAGCTAGCAGTCTTCCTTCAGGATGTTTGACCAGTTTTACCTCCTCAACCCTATAGCTTGCTACGTGTTCAGTGGGCTTGAAGAGGGAAGCAAACATCATGGAGGCTATCTCTTCTAGCCCACCATCAGGGGACTCGTACCATTCTCCATGGAACTTGTAAGAACCGCACTGAGGGCATAAGGTTATAGCTATCTCGCGCGGTGGTTTACCAAGCCCGTAGACTTCTAGGTAGCACATTGGACATAGTCTTCCATCTACTAGCTTGTCCGTCTCTCTACCACATTTCGCGCATCTCATCATGGGCAAAGATCTTCACCATATCATCCTTATTGCCTGGGCGTGGGGTACACCAGCTATCCTTATCACAGCGTCAGGATGTATGAGTTCGTTTCTGATAGCGGCAGACACAATTTTCTCACCTACGATATTGAGTATTGTAGCGTTCTTAGCCTCTTCTATAGCCATGCTTAAAGGAACTAGGCTTCCCCCGTAGAACTCCCTATTCACGTGAAACACTATGCCTAACTTCGCGTCAACAAGCTTCTTATCTAGGAGCTCCTCATCACAGATAGCTACTATCCTCTCCCCCCTCTCCTCGTGGATCTTGATATAAACCATGGGCTCCATTAGCTAGGACACCCTTATCCCCTACGGTTATGTTGTAGTAATGTAATGGTGGCCTAGGGCATGCTCCGGCGTATCCCAGGATCCTTAAGTGCTTGGAGACACACCTAATTAATGCTCCCCGTAATAGCATGCTATGATGGGATTAAGGTATGGCTAACCGTGTCGCAATAATTGGATGCGGCTCCATGGGCTTGTTCCTTGCATCAAGGCTTGTATCAGCAGATGCCGAGGTGGTACTTGCGTGTAAGAGGGGAGGGCAGGCCCAGCTCATAAATAGTGAGGGTATCGTGGTTGAACATGACGGCCAAGCTAGAGCCAGGGTGTCTGCGGCACATATCGAGGCCATGCCGAGATATAACTATGATATAGTGCTAGTAGCTGTTAAAGCATTTAATGTAGTGGATGTAGCAGGGAAAGCTAATGAGGTATTAAGAAGGGATGGTATTGCTGTCAGCATCCAGAACGGGCTTGGCGCTTATGAAGAGCTGGCTAGCGTTGTTGGCGGCGAGAGAGTATTTTATGCTGGCATCTATGCGGGTGCCTATAGGCTTAACGATAATACTGTGGTCTATGCTGGCGGTAGGGACATCTACATAGGCCCAATAGGCAAGGAAGCTAGAAACGAAGAGTATATCAATAAAGCAATGGAGCTAGCTAGCCTTCTTCGCAGTAGCGGGTTCAATGCAGTTTATGTTGAGGATGCTGAGCCTTGGAGATGGGATAAGCTCGCTATTAATGCCAGTATAAACCCCGTTACGGCTTTGCTAGGTATGCCCAACTCCGTGATTTATCGCAACAAGAGTGCAAGACTGCTAGCAGAAGCACTAGCCTTAGAGGTAGCTACAGTAGCTAAGGCAAAGAATATAAAACTCCCAAGAGACCCTGTTAACGCTGTAATTAAAGTAGCCGTAGAGACCGGTGCTAACAAGTCTAGTATGCTTCAAGATATTGAGGCTAGGAGGAAGACCGAGATAGAGTATATTAACGGGGCTGTCGTAAGAGAGGCTGAGAGACATAGCATTTACGTACCCTTCAACCAGGCAATGCTATTATTGATTAAGGCCCTTGAAGAAGCACTTGGCATAGAGTAGTGTGATCCCTTTATGCCCAAGATAGGTTTTAAGAATAGCGATGTAGAGGCACTTATAGAGGCGCTGGCTCTCTCAGAGAAGGTGAAGCCCTTCCAGGTAGCCAAGAGGACTATCTTCGAGAGATACGGCATCTTAGGGTCTAGGAAGGACAGGATTCTTACTGCAATAATCTATTCCATCTATAGGCTTCAAGGAATACTAGATAAAGCAGTAGATCACGCCCTAGGCGCAAGACCTCTAGACTATAACAATGATCCTCTATTAAGGCAAGCGTTAAGGCTCTCAGCTTATCTAGCACAATTCGATAAGGTGAAGGATCCGGAGCTAGAGGCTATCTTCCTAAGGCATGGCTTAAAATACCTTGCTACTAAGATAGGGTGGAGGAAGGCTAGATTAGTTTATAGAGTTTTTAAAAGGCTTAGAAGGAATCCCTGGAAGCCCTCCAACAAGCTAGAGGAGTATGAACTAACCTATAAAGTACCAGGATTTCTAATAGCCTCTCTCTCAAGGATACTAGACACCAATGAGCTGAGAAACCTACTAGAATACATTAATAAGAAACCAATATACAGCATAAGGGTTAATACGTTAAAGGCTTCGCCAGCCGAGGTTCTAGAGTATCTTAGGAATAAAGGAGTTAAGGCTTGGAGGTCCGCAAGGCTAGAGACAATTATATTCTATGAGGAGGGCTTCACCGAAGCCATTAAGGAACTTGTGGAAAAAGGCCTTGCTGTGCCCCAGGATGAAGCATCAGCTTATGCCTCCATATTGCTTGATCCAAGGCCGGGAGAGACAATAGTAGACTTATGCGCCGCCCCCGGAGGGAAGGCCACTCATCTAGCAGAGTTATCTAGGAACAAGGCTAGGATAATAGCGTTTGACATATACCATGATAGGATGAAGAGGCTTGTAGAACTTGCAGAGAAGACTGAGACCATAGTCTCGATAGAGCCCGTGCTAGCTGATGGACGTATAGCCTATCAGCTTCTAGGCGAGAATAAAGCCGATAAAGTGCTAGTAGACCCTCCTTGTTCTAGTACAGGTGCACTAGCTAAACACCCTGATGCTAGATGGAGGCTTAACTTGGATGGTCTTGGCCGGCTTATTAGTGTTCAAAGAAGTCTTCTTGTTTCTGGCCTCCGTGTCCTCCGTCCAGGTGGGCTACTCCTCTACACAACCTGTAGCCTACTACCAGAGGAGAACGAGGAGAATATCAAGTGGCTTCTAGGGGAATATGCTGGTAGGATCGAGATTGTAGAGCTTAAAGGCCCGTACGAGGAGTCGAGACTACTAAAGGGGGCTATGAGGGCATGGCCGCACAAACACAAGACAATAGGATTCTACTACACACTAATAAGGAAAAAGAAGTAGAGCTAAGGAAAACCTCCTTAGGGTAAAGCCGAGCTGTTAATTAGTAGTTGCCTAGACGACTTCCTAAAATTAGTGTAGACTCTGTATGTTAGGAGGAGAGGGATAAGGCTTGACCTCGATCCATGATAGGATAGGTCCTGGCTCTAAAGTCCCAGAGGAGGTATATGTCCTCGTAGAAATACCGATGGGTAGTGATGTAAAATATGAGTTTGACGAGGAAAAAGAAGTCATAATGGTTGATAGGTTCTTGTATACTGCGATGCACTACCCCTTTAACTACGGCTTCATACCCGGAACACTAGAAGAAGACGGTGACCCTCTCGACGTGCTGGTTATCTCTAATAGGCCAGTACTCCCTGGCAGTATAATTAGAGTTAGACCCATAGGCCTGCTGGTAATGGAGGATGAGGAGGGGATCGACAATAAGGTGATTGCCGTCCCGGTAGAGAAGCTTGACCCCAGCTTTGCTAAGATCAAAGATGTAGCTGACTTACCCGATTCTATCTTAAACAAGATAAAGCACTTCTTTGAACACTACAAGGAGCTTGAACCAGGTAAATGGGTTAAGGTGCACGAGTGGAAAGGAGCTGAGGAGGCTAAGAGGAGGATAAGGGAAGCCGTCGAGAGGTATAGAAAGGGAAAGAGATCCTAAGATACTAGAACTAGGACTGAGAGCGTAGCCGTAGGACAAAACATTTTTCACCTACCCATCACGATCCTATGAAGCAGAGAAGCTCAAAGACAGGTACAGGAGAAGCTTCTTAGGGAGATACATGAATAGATCCTTTTTAGCTGATGATACCATTGTTGGAGCTCGGTGAGGGCCTTGACATGAGAGGGATGACTGTTTTGAAGGCGAATCCTTTATGTACTGCATGCTTACTCACAAGAAGAGCCTACGAGGTCGAGGAATTTAGTGATGACCCCTCCGCAAGAATAGCATTGTTTAAGTCTATCCTTGAGACTGCAAACCTCTATCTAGGACCGGATATAGAGGCTGCACTATTGGCTTCGATGACTTACCGTAGGCTACGTAACATGCTTGGATCTAAAGACTTGTATGAAGATAAGAAGCGGAAGGCATACGAGGTTGCCAAGGAGAAGGCGAAGAAACTAAAAGATATAATCTACTCCAAGAAGGATGCCGCCGAGAAGCTATCATTAGCTATTAGGGCGTCTACCGTAGCCTCCGTAGTCCAGAGCGTAAAGTATAACTTGTTAAAGAACGAACTCTCATCCATACCTACACTATCAGATATAACAGCTATAACCCTTCATAGAAATGATGTAAACGACTTTAGCAATATCCTTAGAGCGAAAAGCTCGCCCACAGTAGTCTTCATGACTGGTACTGTAGCCGAACTCCCCTACGATTATATATTGATGGACGTACTTAGAGACTCCTACTCAGCATACGTACTTGCAATGGTGAGGAGTGAGCCTTACGAAGCCATGGTATTCAAGGGTGATCTTGAGTATGCCGAGCTAGAGGACCATGTAGACGAAATAGTAGAGTTTGGCAGCGATACACCAACCCTAATTCCTGGCGAGTCCTCTTCGAAGGCCCTAGCAAGGCTCGAGGAAGCCGACGTGGTTATCGCTAAGGGCTGCCTCCAGACTCTCACCCTCCGCAATATAGGTATAGCTAAACCGGTCCTCGCCCTCCTCTACATCGAGTGCAGTGTTGCAGCCCGCATCCTAGGTGTGAGGGAAGACACCTACAACGCTATACTACTCTAAACACTAATAAGTATACGCTCTTACGGGCCATATTCCATGCCTTCTAAGAGATGCTATAACCTTAGGGTATAACCTTATGTACTCTAATTCTAGGGCCTCTAACAGTCTTGGCTCGATCTCGCTAAGCATTTTAAAGAAGTTCTGCCAGCATTCTTCATCGCCAAAGCTTATGACCACTGCTGGGTGGAAGCTAACCCCATAGTCTAGTAAGTTCCGGATAGCCATAAGCTGGTACTGGAAAGCCTCTGGCTTAGCAAGCGTCAGTCTATGGAACCACTCCTCGTTACAAGCCTTTATGGAGACTCTTACGTGTAGCCTAGTGTACCTTGAAAGCTTAGCTGCGATAGACCTATCGGCACCTATTAGTATACCGTTAGTCTCCAATATGAAGAGGAGGCTGCTCTCAGAATCTACATAGTCTAGTAACTTAAATAGGTGATCCAACCCTATAGTAGGCTCGCCCGCCGATAGCCTAATTTTGCTAAAGCCCCTTCTTCGTGCAATCGAGTATAGCCTTCTGAAGGCCTCCTCCGCGCTAACCCAGAAACCTAGGCGAGGATTCTCGCGTATCTCCTGGGCCCAGCAGAACACGCAGCGTAGGTTACAGCCCACCACATCACCTGTAGCTATGCCCCCATAGAACTTCGTAGCCCTAAACCTTACATACTTTCTCTCTAAACCTCTAGCAACATGTTTCTCCATCTCCTTAGCTAATGTTATCGGATCGAAGCCCCTCTTGCCCGTAACTCTACACCCATATAAGCTCATTCCACGGCAAGCCCTTAGTAACGGCTACGGCTACTACACAGACAATGTATAGTTAGGCCTTCCACCCCTATGAATACTCTATCTAGGGGTGTCCTGGAGAAATGGCCGCCGAGTTTTGGGGTGAATTGCACCCAAGCTGGCAGATTATCGGTACTCGTGAAGGCGATCTAGCCGGTTACTGCATTGTTCTAGGTGTTACCGGTGGAGCCGCCATCTACAAGAGCATCGACCTAGCGAGACTTCTCATGAGGTTTGGCGCCAAGGTGCGCGTAGTGATGACTAAGGAGGCTACACGACTAGTGTCTCCTACCCTCTTCGAATGGGCTACCGGCATGCCTGCAATAACCGAGCTCTCGGGAATGATCGAACATGTAGCGCTAGCAGAGCATTGTGATGCGATGGTGATAGCACCAGCAACTCTCGACACCATGGCCGAGATAGCATCATGTAGGGCGTCAACACCAGTTTCTGCTACAGCTCAGGAGTTCGCTGGAAGAGGGAAAAGGGTCCTACTAGTACCAGCAATGCATGCAGGGATGTGGGTTAGAGCGAAAAGTGTTGTAGCAAAACTTGAGGAGCAAGGATTCTATGTTATGAGGCCCCTCCTTGAGGAGGAGAGAGCAAAATATCCTAGCGTAGATCACGTAGCCTGGTGGGTAGAGACAGTAGCCACACGCGGCCAGGATTTGAAAGACCAGAAAGTGGTAGTCACCGCTGGCGCCACAAGAGAGTACATAGACCCCGTGAGAATCATAACAAACCCCTCCTCGGGCCTCATGGGCGTCTCTCTAGCTCTCGAAGCACTCTGGCGGGGAGCAGAAGTACTACTCGTGCATGGCCATGTAAGCGTAAATGTGCCTAGGCTTGAAGGTCTTAAAAGAAAGTTTGCCGAGACCTCCTCGGACATGGCCGAGGCATTGGCAAAGGCTATGGAGAGGTTTAAGCCAAGCATGGCATTCTATGCTGCAGCAGTAGCAGACTATAGGCCCAAGAAGACTAGTAGTACAAAGATACCAACCGAGCAGGGGGAGCTAGTACTTAGGCTAGAGCCCACACCAAAGGTCATACCCGCGGCCATGGCTGCTAGGCCTGAAGCACTCCATGTAGGCTTTGCGGCAGAAACCGTCTCCTCAGACGAAGAGCTGCTCTCCAAAGCCCGATTAAAGCTAGAGAAGTATAAACTAGACATGGTTGCAGCTAATAATATTAGTGAGGAAGGCGTGGGCTTTGCCGCTGAGACCAATAGGCTACTCGTAGTATCGTGGAGGGGAAAGGTATGGAGCATACCGAGAATGCACAAGAGGAGAGCCGCGAGAAGGCTAATAGATATATCTGTGAGGATGCTGAGACGTGGCGAGTTAAGATCCCGCTCCACGTGACAAGCGTATGGATACCGATATGGCGTAGCTCGCCCCTAGAGACAGGGAGCCTAGGAGCAGGCCTACTCATAGAGCCTGGAGTGACAGCCATCACAAGGAAGTGTGAGAGCCAAGGCGTAAGCCTAAGAATAGTTATTGAGGGAAAGGATTTAGATAAGGTTCCCACCACTATCACGAAGCTCTTAAAGATCCTAGAAGCCAGGACGCCAGATGCCACAGGAGTTATAGAGGTTTACTCTCCCCTGCCACTCTCAGTAGGCTATGCAGTTAGTGCTGGACTTGCACTAGGCGTCTCCATATCTTATAGTCTTCTCTCGCCCGCTAGGAGAATCAGTCTCGAGGAAGCAGCTAGAATAGCACACATAGCAGAAGTCGAAGCTGGAACAGGGCTTGGAGACGTAATAGCAGAATACTCTGGGAGAATGCTTGAGGTGAGATTATCTCCCGGAGCACCTGGAATCGGCAGGCTAGAATCATACCCGGTCGACGCCGACACGGTAATAACCCTGGTAACGAGCCAGATGACCACCAGCTATATGCACGAGAAGTACCTAGACAGGATATACAGGGAAGCTGGTAAAGCCTACTCAAGCATAGCCGAAAACCCCCAGCTAGACACGTTACTCGAAAAGGGCAGAGAGTTCTCTAAGTCGATAGGATTCTGTAACGCTAAGGTAGCCAGCCTCCTCGACGAGCTAGTCCAGAAGGGGCTGGCGAGGGGATGGTATGCCAAGAAGGGCGTTATACTAGTAGTGCCGGAGGATGACAAAGTAAGCGATATGGTATCAAGAATCCAAGAAGCCCGTATCGCCACCAAGATATTTATACACCGCATAGCTGGCTCACCCCTAGGTGTAGAGAAGATTGCATAAAATACCACCGACTCATCCACGCTATAGAAGCCTCTTAGCTAGAGAGAAGCTTGTAGAGGGACTAGCCAAGGGCATAGTGGTGCCACAAGGACTCATAGCTCATGGTAGAGGGGAGTGCTTCGATTACCTAATCGGAGAGGAGACAACAGCTCCTGCAAAGAAAGCCGCCAAGGCTGCTACTGCCGCACTACTCCTAGCGAGACACCCTGTGATATCGGTCAATGGGAATGCTGCTGCACTAGCAGCCAAGGAGATAGTAGAGTTGGCCGAGGAAGTGGGAGCCTTAATAGAAGTTAACCTCTTTTATAGGACGAGCGAGAGAGCTAAGGCAATAGCAGAGTACCTTAAGGCTCTTGGAGCGAAGAGGGTTCTCGGAGTAGATGACGCTAAGCCGCTAATACCAGGCCTAGACCATGAAAGAGCCTTTGTAAGTCCCGAGGGGATATACAAGGCTGACGTGGTACTAGTCCCGCTAGAGGATGGGGATAGGACTATGGCTCTAAGAAGAATGGGGAAGACAGTAATAGCTATAGATCTTAACCCTCTTTCTAGAACAGCAAGAACAGCTTCAATAACCATAGTAGATAATATCACGAGGGCTATACCATTGATGGTAAAGTTTGCTAGAGAACTTAAGAACTTACCAAGAACAGTACTGGAGGAAATAGTAAAGAATTATGATAACAACAAGGTGCTTCAGGAGGCATTAAGACATATACTATTAAGGCTAGAGGAACTCTCAAAGAAAAATCTAATCCTAGAATTCTAAAGAAGCCTTGAAAGAAAATAAGTCCAAAGAAAAACAAGCAGGGTGTCCTTGCAGCTTGTTCCCACCACTTTTAGGACAGAACATGGGCACTAGCATGTGTTTTAGGCCAGCGATAGTAGCCAGCTATTAGCGGCCAGCTGGAGCCGAGAGCAGCAATTACAAGGTAGAATCTCTAGAGAGCTACAGCCTTATAGCCTACCATTCACTCGAGCCGTGCCTATTAGCCTAGCGCAGCTGCGTTCGTCACGGTCCCGCCCGAGCCCCTTACCACGGATATGGCTTATGGTTCTCTGGAGCCACCATACTTGGAGATTATAAGCCTCATAGCTTGACACGGAAAGCCACAATTTAATGTTCTAGCCCCTGCCTCCTACGGGCTAGGAGGGCCCTAGCAGTACTAGTAGTATAGGCCACTAGGCCGCGGAGCCCCCGACGAGCCAGGGGGTCAAAGGCAAGTGCTACGAGCAGGTAGGGTACAGCTACTAAGAGGAAGCCCCAGGCTAGGAGCCATAGGTTGTCGAAGAACCGTGGCTTGTACCCGGGAGGCGCTAGGAGGGATGCAAGCAAGTAGGCTAGCAGCATGTAGCCAGCAGCCCTAGCCAGCCCCTCTTTAACAAAAACAGTTGCCACCATCCTCCCTGACAACCAAAGGGTCCCGGCTAGCCGAAGAATACCCGAGACAAGTAGGGCTAGAACCCACGACACTACAGGATCCAAGGTCCTCGTGGCGACTAAGAACACTATGAGCCCTAGGTATAGGAGTGAGGAGGTTAGCCCTAGCGCCGAGAGCCTTGTTAGCACCTTACCAGGCCTACCAGCCATACTCCGGTCGCTACCGGCAACAATATGGGCTAGAGGCCCACCTATAGAGCCTATTAGGCTGGCCACGGCATAGACTCGTAGGGCCCCTGAGGCTCCTACATACACCGGGTTGAGTGCAGCAATGAGCTGCTCGGGCCTAGCAATAGCGTAACCCGCTACAAGCCCCACCACTATAGCTATGAGGCCTGAGGCCTTAACCCCGGTCAGCCTATCACCAGTCCTAAGCACATAGGCTTGCAGGTGCTGGATAGAGGCGCCCACAGCCTCGCCAGCTAGGGAGATCACAAGCACTGAGGCGAAGAAGGCAGCCACAGGATAGCTCCCTGCAAGTAGGGCTACGAGGACTGCGTCGAGCCCGGCTAGCAGACTACCAGCCCAGCTCATGAGCGGCACATAGGCTCCTCGAAGCCACTCCCTTAAACACCTACGACATAGCGGCTCCCGTAGCTTATCCCAGACACCACGGACAAGCAATAGGAAGCCTAGGAGGGAGGAGGCCACTAGAGAGGCAAGAGCGCCAAGAGCGCCAGCACCAGCAAGATAGACTAGCAAGGCGACAAGCACAACGTAGGCCACACGGCGAGCAAGGATTACGAGTTCGCTATACACTGGTCGGAGGGATACAACGAGAAAACTAAACCTAGCAAACAACACCAAGGAGAAGCCAGCAACACTAGCAGCCAGGAGGAGCTGGGGAGAGCCTCCAGCAGCCCAAGCCATTAAGACAGAAGCAACAAGTCCAAGAAGGCCAGAGGTGAACACAACTAGCATATAGGTGGGGACAACACCGGGAATGCCTATAGCAGAGTAACGGTAAGCCCAGAAGCCGGCAACACCAGCTAAAACCCCCGAGACCATGTCAACACGCTTAGCAACAACCTGGAAAACAGCGTAATCCGATGGGTCAAGCCTACGGGCAATAATAACGCCAGAGACCACCGAGACAAGGATACCAGCAAGCCTCAGCAAGCCCCTGCCAGCAGCCTCGTCAAGCACGCCCATAAGCCAGCACCATGAGATAGCAGGCCCTCATCCTACCCCACATATGCTCTACAAGTACGAAGATAGTATTGACAACCCCCTATTTTATGAATCATCCCTAAGAAGAGCTTGATTCCACCCACCAGATGTCTCTCTCACCCTCCTTGCATCCAAGGTTCCTAGGAGAGACCATAGAGACACCTATAGTGGGTAAGGTGGGTAGTAACTCCTAGGCCTCGTGTACTCGATCCTAAAAGCCTCTTACTACTACAGTAAGATACCCTACAATTCCCTCTTCCTGGCTCCCTTAGAATCCAAACCCTTAATGAGCAGTCTATAATCTCGAAGCTAGGATCGGGCAAGAACTCTAGGAGGACTAAATGACGGGAACTATATTGGCCGTAAAAGAGGGCCTACCCTTCAGTAAGGCTCTAGCTCTACATCATAATCGGTACCAGTATAAAACCCTGGCAGACCGCGATTAAAGTACATAACCGTCCTCCCCCTCCACGACACGCCTACAGATTATATCAGGTTACCAGGTTTGCACGACCACCGTGGCTTATGATCCTATGCGGCAAGGACGATGCTAACATAACATATGCTGTAAGCCTAGTAGCCGTCATGTATGTATGGTACTTAGTTAATAAGGCTAGAGAGCAAGGACACCTAAGAGTTCCAGGACAGCCATGTTGATGCCAGGAAGTGATACTACTGGCCTCTCTCGTCAAGAGGCTACTGAAGAACAAGTATTAACTGGGAGTCGAGGTGTAAGGAGCTAGAGAGGATACCATTATTACTCATAGACCTCGCTAGGGCTTCATAGGAGTTGTTTTCCTCAATCCCTATCGTAGTGTCTTGGCCGGAGAATATAGAGGTTTATTAGTTGCTTATTGATAAAGGACGAGCCCTCCTTAAATCCTTATTACGGGTGTTGCTGGCTCTAGTTTCCTCATTTATACACTATTATCTTTAATGTCTCGTTGTATAGTGGGTCAGGCCCTAACTCCCTATTTACCTCTGCTACCGCTTGAGGCCATGGCTCGTGGTCTCCTATTGCTTTTTCTACGAGTTTTTCTAGTGCTTCGTCCATGTGCTGGAGTGTTACGGGCCCCCGCCAGCCTATGAAGGCTGATAGACCCTTCTCTGCCAACACGTCTGCTATCTGTGTTGTATATAGGGAGTAGCAGCTTGCTACTATCATTACTGTTCCCGGCTTGAATGTTCCATGGAGTTTTTGCTGAAAGAATCTTGGTAATACTGCTAGGTACGTCTTGTTCATATTGTATGGGTAGGCTCTCGTCGCCAGCCACTCCCTCTTGAGCTCCATGTATTCCTGGCGCCAGGGGAGGCCCGTGAATAGCCCGTTTATCTTGTGGAGTTTGCCGTCCGGGCCTCGGTAGACTGCTTTACCTCCATGGACTCTTAGGATTATTAGGTTGTAGTTCGTTA
The DNA here is from genome assembly GCA_040514295.1 of Pyrodictiaceae archaeon. GTDB lineage: Archaea > Thermoproteota > Thermoprotei_A > Sulfolobales > Pyrodictiaceae > JBEVCE01. Next base: position 16,970 of record JBEVCE010000110.1, read on the forward strand.
GCCTCGCGTATAGATCTAGGTCTACACTCTCGTTGACGTATATGTCTACCTTATAGCCTGCCTCCTCTAGGATTCTTGCTATGCGGTTTATGAGAGCCTGGTTGGGGTAGTCCTCGGAGAGGCTGTCGGCTATTAAGGCTCGGGGCTGGCTTGCCGCAGGGCTCCAGGGATGGAGGATTAGTATTATGGCCGCAGTTGCTAGGGCTGCTACGGCCGCTACTAGTGCTAGCGTCCTCCTGGTTCTAGTCCTCCTCGTTGTCTGGCGTAGCCTCCTCCTCTTATGGGCCATGCCTCCTCTTACCCTTCCTCCTCTCCCCCTAGGTGAGGGGCTCCTTTTCTAGTGAGAGGCTATGCCTCCTATTTTACACTCCTCTTTGGCTACTATGGTACAGCATAGTATTTTGCCCTAGGGCTCTATGCTTCTACTATTCCATTGGCGTGTTTATGGCTTGCCCCTGGCTTTTCATACACATACATGGCAGGGTTCGCCGCCCTTTCTTAACAGAGTTTTGGGTGGGCTCCTACCCCTGCTAGGCTGTTGGCACCCAGCTGGCGCTACCAATATTATTTCCTCATGGCTTTTCTGGCCTCTATGGGGTGCTAGTGTTTGGCCCGAAGGTTTGGCCGGCTTAGGAGGGTTAAGCTGCCTAAGCTTGCTAGGCTTAGGAGGGTTTCTCTTGGCGGTAAGGGTTAGGGTCGAGATCAGGTGCCGTGCCAGTGGTGCGAGTGTAGTAACAGCCGCTCTAGTCAACTCGGGCTACGAAGTTGAGGAGCCCGAGATACTTCTCCCTAAGAGGCTTGCCGAGTACTTAGGGTTAGAGCTTAAGCCTCCTAGGACGAGAATTGAGGCCTATGAGACCCCGCTGGGCATCTATCATTTACTCTTCACACCTAGGGCCGTGGACGTACACTTAGTGGATGTATCGAACATTATAGAGGGTGTTAACGTAGTAGTAGCGGAGGGTGAAAGGGAGGTGCTTATATCGGACAAGCTAGCTGGCGCGCTACAGATACAGATCCTAGATCTAGCTAGAGGGCTATGGAGGTACAAGCACGACCCGCCAGAGCTTGTAAGGGAGAGCGTTAAGCCAGAATACTGGTGAGCCTAGCCAGGCATCCACAGCCTCGGGCATCTCCTAAGTCCTATTCAGCACCAGCCTTTGAGTATATGAGGGGTCCTGCTCTACTCTTAGAGCCCGGCTTAGAGATAACAGCTGATAGCTAAAGAACGTCATTGGAATACAGCTCCACCCCTCCCACAAAGCCCCGGATTACCAACCGCTCCAGGATCTAGCACTATAGTTCCATAGTTCCGGGGATGAAGGCCTCTTAAGAACGTGATGATATGAGGAGATATAAGCTAGGGCAAGTCTTAAGAGGGTAGCTTACATAAGGGTACTTCTAATAGACTATGAGGGGTTCTGTAAAGCCTCTTAATGAGGTGCTTCATCGACGCCACTTGTGAGGGATTTTGATAGTGGAGAGAAGGCTCTACGGCTCCATAGCAGGTTCACCGATTTCTCCGTCAGCCTTTAGGCTGATCAGCATGCTTAAGCTCTTTCAAGGGCATCCTGGTATAGTAACAAGTTGAAGAAGAGGCTATACGGTAATTAGGACGTTATATCTTGGGATGAGAATAGATGTAAGGATGGATGGCTAGCAGGTTATCCTGACTAACGTATTCATCCAGGATCCTAGAACCCCTAAAATCCGGGTATGGAGCTATGGTTAGGGGAGGGTTAGACCCGGGTTCGGGAGCCCTAGAAGTAGAGTTCACCGGCCGCGAGCAAGGAGTCAAGCAAATCCTTGAACTAACCGAAAAAGTACCAGGCCCCCTAGTAGTTTATGGGCCTAAGGGCTGTGGAAGACAGCCCAGCTAAAAACAAGCTACCAAACCTTTAAAGACCTAGGCTTCGACGTCATCTACCTAAATCTTCAAGTATGGGTAGAACCGTCTTACCACAATCCCTAGGCCCATAGACCACGTGGATTCCTAAGAGTCCTTCTCCGCTAGCTCCCCTCTATGATTAATACCCCTCTCCCTATTAGCGAAGCCTTACCTCTCCCCGGCAAAGTAGAGCCTCGTATACCTAGTTCCTGCCGTTAGCCATAACCCCCTAGCCGTTCTAACGCTTCTCCTAAGGTAGCTGAAACATTATTGTCTCTAGCCTCCAAACTCCCCCTACTGCCTCCTTTCCCTCGCCAAGCCTATGATCTGGGATACTACGGCTACTACTAGAAAGTAGTAGGCTATCTCAGCCATTTTGTTGGCTAAGGGCTCCTGGCCTAATGCTAGTGCGACTGCAGCAGCCACGAGCATGACCATGAAGGCTACGGCGAACGTTACCCCGAGTGATTCTGGGAGGCCCCGCACGATATGCTAGCCTCCATCTCCAAGCAGAGGTGGATAGAAGGCGCTACGCCCTAGAAGACTGTATAGAAGTACATGAGGAGAGGGGGAACTAGAGGGAAAATAACATTAGAAGGGCTAAGTGGGTTCTAGGGCTAGCTCCTAGTAGTCTTGTAGGCTACTAGTGCTCCTACAGCTATCGCTGCTACAGCCACTAGGGCTACCAGGATGTCGGGGCTACTTGCCTGGCTTGGCTGACTGCTCGGGACTTCAAGCTCGCCGCCAACCACGTAAGGATTTGCTGCTACAGCCTGCTCCGTGGGTGTTAGCAGAGCCCCTACTACTGCTAATGCTACTACCGCCGCCACGACACCTATGAAGATTTTCTTAGCGTCCATCCGGGACACCTATCTTATCCTTGACCTTGACATAGCTATTTAAGCCTATCCCCCGAAAGCCTTTAAGGGAGAGTCTGTAGCTTGAAGGCCTCTAGGCTCATAGAAGGCGTCATCCTGGTCTATGCACTCTACTATGCTGGCTACGGCTGGCTTCCTGCGAGCATTGTTAGGGATCGGGTGCTAAAGTATATTGTTAACTACTATCCCTTCTTAGGCTCCCCTGGGATTGATCTACTAGTCCTTGTAGCGTCCCTATCCATCCTTATGGCCACAGCTGTTGAGAAGAGGATGTACTATATCGGCTCAGCGGCTATAGCTATAGCGGGTTACCTGGCTCATGGCGTGTGGCAGCAGTCCCTTACACTCTATTCGGCTGCAGCTCTACTCGCATTATACCCTGCTTATAAGTCTAGGGGGCTACTAGGTCTTGTCCGTCAAGCAGTACCCTTCCTAGTCTTAACCGAGGCTACCGCTATAGCTGCCGCATGCTCGTACTTCGCTACTGGTTCTTGGAGCGAAGCCTCATGGGCTATCATTGCTAGGGAGAGGATGTTATGGGCGCCTCTAGAGTGGGCCTCAATACCCCTACTAGCCTCCATGGGCCTACTTTGGCTGGCTAGGCTCCTAAGAGGCTCTAGGCAGTCCTCTAGAAGGGGGGGTAGCAGGGGCTGTCGGGGAAGCTATTGCCTAGCACTAGCCATGACCCTATCCGCTATGGTTGTGGTGGTGCCTCATCTACCTACCGTCGATCCAGGTCTTCAGCCTATAAGCGTGGACACCTATTATTATCTACGCTTTATACGTGATGCCGAAGAGCATGGTCTAACCTGGGCCCTGAAGGCTGCAAGGGGCTTTGCCCGCCCCGTCTACCTGCTACTAATATATGCCTTGTCCAGGCTCGTGGATCCCATAGTCTTGATGGACGTCGTGCACCCAGCTGCATCAATCATGCTATTATCTCTTTCATCTTATATCCTCGCCAGGAGGATCTATGGATGTAGAGCAGCTTGTATCGCCACGATACTAGCCCCTTTAGGCCACTCGGCTGTAACCTTCATAGCTGGAGGGTTTCAAGCAAACTCGCTAGCCATGCCCATCGCAATGCTCATGCTGGCCATCAACCCCTCTAGGCCTTCCATCCTCCTCTTGACGGGGCTGGCCGTGGCCCTCATACACCCCTGGACCATGATCATGTACTCAGCCGGCTACATCCTCTACTATGCTAAAGCTGGCTCGGGGCTGAAGCAGGCTCTACGAGCACTAGTAGTCCTTCTAACAGCCCTAGCCCTATCTGAGGCTATCGACCGGCTCCTAGCCTCGAGCCCTCTAGAGGCTACTACGAGGACTCTCCAGGCAGCCCCCGGTCTCTACTTCCCCGTGAGCCTCTTCCGTGGGGTTGAGTACTGGACCTGGGGCTCCCAGGCAAACGCCCTAGTCTACACCATGGCGTCGTTAGGGCCTGCTACTAGTATCGTGGCAGCCCTAGTAGCCGTGTCAACTCCTCTCCTCCTAGCCTCGTCCTCGATGATAGTGCATAGGCTTATCCTCAATATGCCCTTAGAGGTCCAGGCGGCTGGAGTCGCGGCAGAGATAGATAAGCAGCTGACGGTACTACTGTTCCTAGCGTCTTTAGCTAGAAGCCTAGAAGTACTATCCGGTATGACCCCCCTAACAGGAGAGCTTTGGAGAGCCATACTCTACAGGCCGTAGAGCCTAGCCTCTCCTGGGAAAAGCTTGCCCCTACCTCCTCGGGAGGCAGACATTCACCCCTCTTACTAAGTGCATTGTGTCCAGGAATAACCCGTTCATTACCGGGTGGCCGAGTATGTAGTTCCTTGCCTCGTCTAGTTTCATCCTCCCCCCATAACTACTATTGCCATGTTGACGGCTTTCAAAGGCGTTTAGACCAGCCATGTGAAAGCCCTTGACCTCATGGGTGGCCGCATCAGCCACTATCCTGGCTAGCCTGTAGGGCCTCTCGCCGGCAATAGCCCTATAGTCTACGGCCGCCGGAAATCTCTCCACCATATACCGTGGATCCCCCTCTGAGCTGAGACTCCTACACCAGCTACCTCTGGGTCGCTGAAGATAGCCTTGGGGACTAGGCTTGGATCGTACATTGTTCCCAGCCTAGCGATGTTCCCAGCCCCCACTATTCCCTGACCTTAGCTAAGGAGGAGTTGCCGAAGACTAGTATAGCGAAGATAAAACAAGAAACTGCTGAGGGAAAAGTACTCGAGGATCCTGTGGAAGAAGGCTAGCCTACAGCCTCCCTAAGTATTTTTACTAACTTGTCCACCTCCTGCAGGATATGAGGCATCACTACTAGCCTAATACCCTCGAAGAGGGGCCTACAAGTGTAGGCCTTATAGCCCATCCTTTCTAGCCTTGCGAGAACCTTACCGAGGTTGGGAGGTATTAGGCATATTATTGGGGTCTGTGGCTCGTGCGGCGCCTTGTAAGGCCCTTTCTCCACAAGCTCCTCGTAGATGGCCCTAGTCGTCTTCATGAGCTCGTGGCCCAGTCTCTTTAAGCCCTCTACACCCATCCTCTCTAGCAGGGCCTTGGCTGCTAGTAGTGGTGCTCCAGGCCTTGTACCTAGTAGTCCAGGCTGCCGCCCGCTAGGAATATAGGGGGCTTTGAACCAGAGGTTTCTAAGAGTATCCTCGTCGTAAGTTAATAGGACCCCTACGCCTATGGGGGCCTCAGGTATCTTATGAAGGTCTGTTGAGAAGGTCCTAATAGTCTTATCAAGCCTTATCTCAACTCCAAGGCTTCTAGCAATTATCCCTGCAAAGGCTGCGTCCACGTGTATGCTTGCTCCAGCCTTCCCGGCTATCCGGGCTATCTCTTGAACCGGATCCAGATAGCCTGTGAACGTATTACCCAGCGTGGCGACTACGAGGGAGTCCTCCCAGACAGCCTTCTCTAGAGCACCTAGGTCGGGTTCGTAGCCGTTTAGCACTGGTAGTCTTACGGCCTCTAGCCCTAGGAGGGCTGCAGCCTTAGCTACAGAATAATGTGCTGTTTCAAAGAATAATATCCTACGGGCGCCACGTAGCCGCGAGGCATACGCCGCGAGTATATTTGACTCTGTGCCCCCACTAGTCACGAGCCCATGATAGTCTCTACCCAGGGAGGCTCTAGACGTGAACCCTACAACCCAGCTCCATGCCTCGAGCAGCTCAGGATAGCTCTCGGGGTCGCCTAGATTCAGATGAGCATACTCGTAGAGTATCCTACGAGCATAGTCTGGTGGGTCAGGGGTCATACCGCCAAGGACACGAACGACTTTGCCATGCCGACTACCAGTATACAATCGTAACACCCTTGGAGGTTGTGTACTCGGCCTTGCCATCTACCCTAATACCTGCGAGGATAGGCGTAGCCTCTCTACCTTTATAATGTCTTGCCACTAGCTCCACCTCCACGAGTAAGCCTCTTACATCCTAGTAGTAGGACTCCACTTTAACCCTAACAATTGGATCCTACTGATCGTGGTGGGCAAACCCTGTATCAGCATCATCTATTCTAGCATTGTGCTCCCATAGCTTAACTTTATCAACGGCAGAGCTAGCCTTGCAGACCGCTATGTCCAGGAGGAACTTGGCGTAGACGTTCTCGCCTAGAATACCAAGATTATCCTCCATGCGCGGCAAAACCTCTCCATTATAGCCCTAAACCCCTCAACATGTTCCAAGAACTTCTCTTTCTACTCTTCAAGCCCCTTACCGTGCTCTATACTCCCCCCTCGAAGCCCTCCAAGCTCTCCAAGAATCACTCTAAAACACAAGCAACAGCCAAGCAAAACCACTCATCCTCTTAAAGTGCTCGTGGGAAGCATGGCTTCTCCATATACTAAGCTCCACAACCTCCTATCCTCCCGGGTGATTTGTGGACTTGCTCTTGGTAAAGCTTTTGCCTAATTCCTTATACAAGTCCCTCCTTTAAAGAGAGGGGTAAAACTCTTGGACAAGCCTATACCTATTACGTGGAGGGCTGGGGGGAGAGCCGTTAACCCCTATCCTTCCCTATCCTTCACCTTCCTCCTCCATCATCAATAACTTGAGGACAGCTACGGGCAAGGCAGCTGAGAAGGATCTTGTAAAGGAGGGGGTTGTAGTGTTGCTTCTTCGTAGAAGGCTGCCTGGGATTAGTGTAAGGACTTGGCCCTACCTTAACCTGTCTTACACATCTTTTATCCTTAACTCCTCCATGCTTTCATTGCCCCGGCTCCTCCTTCCTTACCACTCTATAGCTGTTAGCCGTTATCCGGTATCGGATAACCTTTTTATACTTATGGGCTCCGGGAGCCCTAGTGGTAGATGGCTTGAAGGCCGGGATAAGCGTACTGGCTAGTGTTATAGCAGTTGCTGCTATTCTCGCTATAGCCTGGTACCTTGTGGTGGGAGGAGGGGGTAGAGCGGTTACTGAGATAAGGGTCTGTAGTGCTGGCTCTCTCACTATGCCTCTAAGAGTTCTTGCAGCAGGATTCGAGAGAGAGTATGGTGTTAGGGTTCTCGTGGAGCCTAGTGGTAGTGTCGAGGCAGTACGTAAGGTTACTGATTTAGGTAGAAGCTGTGATGTAGTCGCTGTAGCCGACTACAGGCTTATACCCATGTTCATGATGCCACGCTACGCTGACTGGTACGTGGTCTTTGCCACGAATAGTATGGTTGTAGCATTCACTGATAACTCTAGATATGCTAACGAGGCTGGAGGGGCTAGTATAGGGATCGTTGATATACTGGCTCGTCCAGGAGTCTCTTATGGCTTCTCGGATCCTAATAGGGATCCCTGTGGCTACAGGGCTGTCGGCATAATAGGGCTCATAGCCCTCGAGAAGAGAGATTTAAGCATCCTTGAAAGACTGGTCATAGATAAGATACCTGGTTCTAGCTACCAGCTCGTCAACGGAACCCTCCATATATACATACCGCCTACGATTAAGCCTAGGGATGGGTTGATCATACGTCCTAAGGGGATTGACCTAGTATCATTGCTTGAGAGCGGCTCCATAGACTATGCCTTCGAGTATCGTAGCGTTGCTGTACAACATGGGCTAAGGTACGTGGAACTACCAGCTAGCGTCAACCTAGCCGATCCAGGACTTGCCAAGAAGTATTCCAGAGTCGTGGTCCACATTCTCGTGGGGACTGGTAAGGAGAAGGAGATACCCATAACCCCCATAGCCTATGGTACCACCATCCCGAAGAATGCTGAGCATCCCCGAGAGGCACTTCTCTTCGTAAAGTACTTGCTCGAGCATGGGAGGAGGGTCTTCGGGGAAAGAGGACAACTCTTCCTCGAGAAGCCCCTAGGCTATGGCAAGGTGCCCGAGGAGTTGAAGGGCCTTGTCGCAGTGGAGAAGGGTTGAGCCATTACTAGCAGTCTTCTATGGTCTAGCGAGCTTCCTCATAATATTCCTCCTAGTCCCTCTAGCCTCCCTTTTCCTAGGAGTAGACCCCTCCATAGCCTCAAGGATATTCGGCTCAAGGATGATGGCGGAAGAGGTTAAGGACGCACTGCTAGTAACCCTAGCAGCCTCTATAGCTGCCGTAGTGCTCCTAGCTGCTACTGGAATCCCCCTAGCCTATGTCCTTGCACGCTACGAGTTTAGGGGTAAAAGGATTATAGAGTCTCTCATAGACATACCGCTCGTAATGCCCCATGCTGTCGCAGGGATAATGATCCTCTCAGCCTATAGCCGTAGGGGGCTCCTAGGAGGCCTTGTAGCCGCTACTGGTGCTAGGATACAAGATAGCTTCACAGGAATCGTGCTAGCAATGGCGTTCGTGTCAGCCCCTCTCCTGGTCGACACCGTGAAAGCTGGGATAGCCTCAATAGACCCTATGCTCGAGGCTGTCGCTAGAACCCTAGGAGCTAGTGCATCCAAGGCCATAATAGACATCGTCTTACCCCTGTCCCTACGCCATATAGCCGCTGGGCTGATCCTGGCATGGGCTCGGTCTCTAAGCGAGGTGGGAGCCATACTAGTGGTGGCATACTATCCCATGACTATAAACATCCTGATAATAGAGTATATGCATATCTATGGCCTAGCCTATGCAGTAGCCCTCTCAGCCCTCTATGCGCTACTAGCCATAAGCCTATTCACGGCACTAAGAGTGGTGATAGGGAGATGATGATGAGGATAGAGGACCTAGAGGTAAGGGTTCCGGGCTTTAGGCTTGAGGTGGAAGAGCTAGAGGTGGAGAGAGGGGAGTATCTCATCCTACTAGGCCCTAGCGGTGTAGGTAAGACTCTCCTAGTGGCTGCCATAGCTGGGCTTGTGAGGCCCTCAAAGGGCAGGATAATAATCAATGGTAGGGATGTTACGAACCTCCCACCCGAGAAGAGGAATGTAGTCATAGTCCCCCAGAACTACGCCTTATTCCCCCACATGACGGTCTACGATAACATAGCCTACGGGCTTAGGGCGCGTAAGCTGCCGGAGGGGGACGTAGAGAAGAGGGTTCACTGGATAGCTGAGCTGCTAGAGATAAGCCACCTACTATACAAGAAGCCGAGGCAGCTTAGCGGTGGAGAGCAACAGAGGGTTGCTCTAGCTAGAGCGCTGGTTGTCAAGCCCAGCTTAATTCTACTAGACGAGCCTCTTAACGCCCTAGACCCTAGGCTGAGGTCGAGAGCAATCCAGCTACTACGTAGGCTACATGAAGAGCTAGGCTTCACAGCAATCCACGTAACCCATAACCTGGCTGAGGCGATGGCGTTAGCAACGAGAATAGCCTATATGGAGGAGGGCAAGCTTCTAGGGGTGTATAAGCCAGTAGAGTTTCTCGAGACACACCTTGCCAGGCCCTACATAGGAGAGTACGAGGCCCTACTAGGCTTAATCCAACAAGCTAGGCGAGAGCGATCTTACTAGCCCGCCATGGCTATGGGGAATGGCTGGGACTGCACAAGGAGGGGCAGCCAGGGAAGGGGATATAGTAGCTAGTGTATGCTAGGCGCTCGCTATACTGGTTCTTTAGTAGCAGGCTCTCCTTTTCTAACGTAGCTGGTATGGTTTACCCTAGATTAGCTTTAGAGAGGCTCATGGGCTTCACGGCATCGAGAAGCACCTGGCTAGCCTATCTATCATCGTGATGGAGGATATTGTGGGCTACGGGATCCTAGGCTTAGCTATACACGCTCGCCTTTAAGAGTAAACATGTATCTCGCAAGAAGGCTTTTCGGCCTTCCATGTAATCATTTGATAGCGTAACGTAGCTCTAGGGCATTGTACAGCTATGATCTCATCATGCCTAGGCTATCATTGTCTCCTCCTTTACACTACACATGTCGTCTCGGGCCCTGTAGCCAGGCATGGAGGAAAGTATTTCCTTGAACTCACTGGAGCATAATGCTCGCAGGAACTCTTTGACACTATTCTTTTCAAGCGAGTCCCCTCGGACTATATAGTCGAATCTCTCCCACGTTAGAGGGGTAAAGTTTAGCCCGTAAGCTCTTGCAGCAGCCTCTATGGCTAGTCCTACATCAGCCTCTCCACGGGCCACCCGCTCAGCAACCTCCATGTGGGTTCTGGCCGTGTTGTCCCAGCCTCTGATAACCCTCCTGAACTCTATGCTTAGCCCCCTCCTCCGAGCCTCCCTCTTAAGCACGTATTCTAGTAGGAGTCTTGTACCAGTACTCTCCTCCCTGTTAACTAGGCTTAGCCTCCCAGCGAACAGCCCCTCTATAGTCTCCTCTAGGCTCATCACCTGCCTCGATAAGAAGCCTTGAAGCCTCTCATACCCCTTGATGACCACTGCCCGACCTGCGACAAGACCCGCTATATGGGTATTGTACTCCCCGGTTGTTGGGTCTACAAGATGTACTCCAGCCACATCAGCCTCCCCGAGAAGTATTGCTGCTACTCCCCGGAGGGAGCCAATCCAGTGAGCCTCTATAGCGACCCCCCTTTCTCGTAGGAGGCCTATGAGTCTCTGGAGGGCTGGGTCGTTACTACCAGCATAGAGTATTGTCTCCTCAACCCCCTTACCTCCAGCTATGGACACCTTAGGGTCAGAGCCATGTATCCTTCGATATGCTTCTAGGAACCTTAGTAGGAGCTCTCTACCCTCTTCTGTAAGACTTGCCCCTCCCCCTCCACGGCCGCCTCTTTTCGCCTCGACAATTCTGATGCCGAGCAGCTTCTCAGCTCTGCTAATCCTCTCCCATGCACGGGAGTAGGCTATTCCCAGGCTACGTGAGGCACATAGTATGGAGCCGCATTTATCTATTAGGAGAAGGAGCTTGCCTAGAGCCTCATCTAGTATAGTCCTACCCTCATCGTCCACAAGTTCTACTAGCACACGAGTGTATAACCTAGGCAATGGCAATCCTAGGGTCTCCCGAGCAGAGGAATGGTGGGCTAGGGGAGGCTTTAAGCAGCAATACTCTCATAAGCGTTTCTGGGAACCTGGCTCTAAAACGCATTATTATAGAGGTTTACTACCTGTTCACCTGACACCTAGTCTATTAACCAGCTCCTCTAGCCTCTGCTTGGCAAAGCCCATTATGGGGTTGCCGTGAGCTGGTAATATGTTCTCGAAGTCATAATCTAGTAGTCTCGTGATAGCCATCCGGTTAGCTCTAGGGTCTTGGGAAAACTCTTGTGGTATCTCATAGAGCACTCCATTCTCCTCGTAGACTAGGTCTCCAGTGAAGAGGGACTTGGTGGCCTCGTCTATCAATGCTATATGGCCGGGGGTATGCCCTGGGGTATGTAGGACGAGCATGCCATGAACCCTATCGCCATCACGTAGGAGCATACCTACCTTAACCCCCGTAGTCTCTTCGACTAGGCGGGCCTCCTCTACATGAGCCCCGACAATAGCTCCTGACTCCTCGACTATTCTCTTAAGGCTACCCACATGATCCCTATGGTGATGGGTAACTACTATGGCTGATACCCTGGATAGCCCGCCGTAACCTGCTAAAGCCTCTGCTAGGAGCCTCCATGTCGTCTCAAGGCCTGCATCGATAAGTATAATGTTATTCCCTTTAAACATAATGTAGACGTTAACATACTGGTCCCTGACCATATAGATATTATCGATCACCCTCCTCAAGACGAGGAGCCCCTTCTTAGGCCCCTAATCACTGTAAGGATCCTAGGCTAGAATCAGTCCTGGCTCCCACATCCTTGCTTCAAGAGTAGTTCTTATCGGGGGCTCTTCTCTGTTTGCTTAAAGGTAGCCTAGGGCTCTTAGCCTCTCCTTGACCTTCTCTTCCTCCTCCTTGCTTAGCCCTGTCTCGGGCTCCTCAGCGGCTATGGCCTCTTGTAGAAGGAATTCTACTAGCTCATCCACGCTATTGAATCCACCTTGTTCCTCTACAAATTTTCTAGCCTTCTCGTATAGCTCCTTGCTTATGTAGATAGGGGTCTTCTCCTGCCCGGTGTCCGTCAAGGCTCCTACACCATTCTCTCGTCTACTGTTTTGAGAATATTATTTCTTCTAGGTTCTTCCGAACCTCCTCTATCCTTATAACCCCTCTATCCCCTTTAGCTATTGTGCCTTCAGGGTCGTAGACCATGTAGACTCCATGCCAGCTGTGTACGGCGTCATCCGGGCCACGATCGTTCTCGGATAAGTGATTCGTTCTCCATCCTAGAGTTCCTGCTGGCCTCCACCACAAGTTGTCGAGGTACGCCATTAGATCTGGTGCGTCACCATTAACCTCCGGGTATAGCTCCTGCGGCGTATAGGCTCTATTATCCCAGTGCTCCTCGTTGGGGCCTCTAATTCTCTCTATGTCCCTCTTGAGTTGGCTAATGGTCTCCTCATAGTATTTTGGCTCCACTACGCCCTTCTTCTCCCTTCCCTTAAGGTTAACGAATACCCTGCTATAGTATCCTCCCCACGCCCATGCCACTGTGTGCTCCCAGTCTATGAGATCCTCTGTGAGTTCAGTCCCAGGCTTCAGCTCTTCAAGCCTCCTCTTCAGCTTCAAATAGCCTTGCTCGACAAGCCACTGGTTTATTGTAAACGCTCCCTTCATCGGTTTCACCCCATGATCGCTTGCTACTACTATCACAGTATCCCGTGGCATCGCCTTATGGAGCCTTTCAAACCACTTGTCTATCATACTGTAGACCCTAGGTATTACTCTACTATACTCTGGATGCTTCTCGTGCCTCGGATGCTCTGGGTCGAAGTATCTCCAGAAAGCATGGTGTGCCCTATCAACCCCTATCTCGACGTAGAGGAAGAGGTCCCACTGCTTACGGGTAGCGAGGTACTCTACCTGTCTTAGATGGTTCTCGACCATCTTGTAGAGGTCCCTGGCTACTCTATCCTTGTCCTCTCTCCTATAGACTATGTCGAAGACTGTGGGCCCTGTAGCCTCCTCTAGCTCCCTCCGAAGCCACGGAGGAAAAGTATACGGGTTCTGGGGGCCAGGGGTAGTAAAGTCTGTAACCATGAAGCCGTGGATCGGCTTGGGCGGATAGGTTGGCGGTACCCCGTAGACCCCTACCCGTAGGCCCCTCTTACCAGCCCAGTCCCATAGAGTCTCTGCTCTTATCCTCCTACTATTTACCATATAGTAATTAAATTCTCCGGGCCTCCGGTGGCGGAATCCATAGACCCCTAGCTCCCCAGGAGTCCTCCCCGTAAACATGACCATCCATGCTGGAACCGTTATTGGGGGATGGCAGCTCCTGAGAATAAACCTCGCAGCATCCCCTGCCAGGCTTCTAAGATAGGCTAGGCCACCACCATCCATACCCTCGTATAGTACTCTTGGGGGTAGCGAGTCCAGGCCTAGCAGGAAGAGACGCCTAGCCATTACCCCCTAGCACACCCCTAGAGAACGAGCTTGTCGAGAGCTTAAAAGAGGCTGATGCCAAGTAGGCTCTAGGTAGGCCTTGGCAGGCTTTGTCTAGGCATTCTTAGTAGTGCTATGTAGGAGCCTCGCTTCACGCCTAGTGCCTCGGCAATGACACTACATTTTGCTACTAGGAGGTGGTATACTGGTCTTCCAAGGTCTATCTCAGAGAGATACTCCCAGTGAGACATCCCCTTGGCCACTATTATGTCGGATCTACTGATAAGTTTCTTCATCTCGGGCCCCACCTTGTCTAGATGAATGGTCGAGCCAGGGTATCCTGTAGACACTAAGCTGTCAAGGTACTTGTCAAGGCCAGCCTTCAGAGCATCCCCTATCGTTAAATCGTTTTGAAAGCCCGGCTCCTCCTTAGCTACTCCAATTACTCTGTTCCCAAGGCTCCTAAGGAGGTTGATGAGGGGTATATCGAATATAGCCTCACCCGCGTTGTCGAAAAGCCATAGGATGGTCTTACCCCCCTTCCTAACTAGCTCGTAGAATTCCCTGGTATGGTCTATTGCTAGCCTAGCACCCCTAATTGCATCGAGGAGGCTTGCTGTAGGAGGAGGAGTGTGCTCCATAACCCCAGTATCGAACAAGTTCCCGACAAGAGAGGCCTTGACGGCTAATAGAAAGCTCTCGTAGCCCGCATGCTTTAATATTAACTTCTCGAGGCTCGGTAGGATGCGGAGAGCCTCTCTGATATCCCTGTCCTTGACACGCTCATAGTATTTCTTGACCTCGTGAAACTCTTTGATAAGCTTATGGTAGATTCTCGTAGCGATATACGTTAGTTCATCTCCCCTGTTAAATTCCTCGAAGGCTATGCCGAGTAGCCTGACACCAGCCCTAAACTTTACATCCTCGCTAGAATCCATGCCTAGTATCTCCCTAAACCTTACATTAACCACGCACCTAATGCATTGGGGCCTAGGCTTCAAGACATGCATCCTCCAAGACCATTACATGTCTTTAGAATTCTTCTTAGCCATTGCCTCCATCGACACAATCCTATAGTAATGGTTCCCAGTAGGCTCTAGAAGACCGCATGGCTGCAACGATGAGATACACCCGATTCTCTAGTCGGAGCCAGAAGGCTAAGAGGATAGCGTGGTCACTTAGTTATGGTAGGCTGGTATAGGCCTTTGGGGTGTCAAGTCCCACATGCTTCTTCTAGCTCTAACTAGGTATTCATGATTCCTCCCCGGGGTCCCCGAGGACTTGGCTAGCGCTGAGAGAGCTAGGAGGCTACTGAGGCTCTCACACATCATAGTCCCGCGTATTGCTAGGCTGTTCAAGTTCATGGGGCTCTGGCTCTATATTCCTCCAGGCGTGTTCAACCCCGTCTACACGGTCTCCACTAGCCTCATAGCTAAGCATGTTAGGCCTCACGGCAGGCTCCTGGATATTGGTAGTGGCTCGGGCGTCCTAGCGGTATATTTTGCTAAGAGCCCAGCCGTGGAGGAGGCTATAGCGTATGCTTTTAGCTCGTTAAGGAGGTGCTAAGATATCTCGAGGAACGCGTGTACATCCCTTACCCCTAGTTTCTCGAGTCTCCTTCTCCACGTAGAGCCTATCGCGATAACAACAACTGCCCCTACCACCCTCCCCCCACCAGCTTTAACGGCCTTTACTAGGGCTTCGAAGGTTGAGCCGGTGCGCACAAGGTCGTCTACGAGGAGTACGCGCTGCTCCTCTCCGAGAGCATCACGCGGCACATAGAAGACCTTGGTCCCGAAGGGTTGTTCCCCGCCCTCACCCCTAATATACTCCCTATGAGTGCTCCCCGGCTGCCTCCTTGCCAGTACTAGCCGAGCCTCAAGCGATAATGCTACCTGCGTTGCGAGGGGCACACCTATAGTCTCTGCAGAGAGGACAACGTCTACGCTACCTCTATACCTCTGCTCGGCCCAAGCCGATACAAGACGTATCACGAGAGGGTCAAGCATAACGTACTCTAGGTCAGCAATGCTCCTAGTAGCCTTTAGCCTCGAAGCAATTATCGAAGCCATGTTTATCTTATCGAGTATTGAGCTAAGCATTAAACGAGCTTGGTAAGGACTAGGCACCCTGGCCCCGGTAGCGTATTGGGCAAGTACGCTACGAGGCACCCCAAGCAACTTCTCTAGCTCAGCGTAGCTCATATCCCTGTGAAGTAAGCGCAATAGCTCGGTTACTATAAGCTGCAGGCGTAGGGACTCTATCCTCCTGGACAATACAAGTCCACCTTTACTTAGACAAGCAATGATGTCTTGTAACATTTCCTGTACAAAGTGCCCTTTACTCGGCCTAGTAATTAGGGTAAGAATACTCGATAAGGGTTAAAAACGTTACCTATCCTTAACCGCGTAACGGGGATGCCTACAGCCTTGGAGAAGGCGCCTAGGGGTGCACAGTTCCTTTACGAGGGTAAGTCAAAGAAACTATATGCTCTGGACAACGGAGAGGCAATAATGGTGTTTAAAGACGATGTTACTGCCTACAATGGTAAATACCATGACGTGGCTAGGGGGAAGGGCACGTACTCCGCGATGCTTAGCTCTAGGTTATTCGAGCTACTCGAGTCCAACGGGATACGTACACACTACATATGCTACATAGGTGGTAACGCGCTGAGGATACGGCTTTACAAGGTACTCCCCCTCGAGATAATAGTCAGAAACCACGTCTATGGGAGTATGGTTAAGCGGTTGCCCTTGCTGAAAAAACTAGAGCCAATAACTCCTCCCCTCGTCGAGCTACACTATAAGGACGATGAGCTAGGCGATCCCCTCCTCCACCCACGCGATGTGGTCGTGGCAGGCCTCCTAACCGAGGAGGACATGGCTAGGCTCGAGAAGCTAGCGCTCCGAGTAAACGACGTGCTACGGAGATTCTGGGAGAACAGGGGACTAAGACTCATAGACTTCAAGATAGAGGTTGCTAAATGCGCCAACGGCTTCGTAGTTGTTGACGAGATTAGCGGCGACTCGATGAGGCTAATCAATGACGATGGTCAGCACTTCGATAAGGAAATCTATAGGCGTACAAGGGACGTATCAAGGCTCCTCGAGGCTTACCAGTACCTCGCTAAGGCAGCGGGAGCACCTACAAAGATGTGTAGGTGAGCCTCGTGCCTAGGCACCGCGTCCTCCTCGTCGTGACTAACAAGGCTTCTGCAAGGGATCCAGAGGGGGAGACACTGGCCCACGAGCTAAGGCTCCAGGGGTACCGCTACGTCCTCGGCATGAGGGCTGGTAAGGCCTATATAATTGATGTCGATGCTGCCAGCGAGGACGAGGCAATAAAGCTTGTAGAAGACCTGGCCCGTAGGGCTAGGCTCTATAACCCAGTAGTGCACTCGATCCAGGTGCTCAGGCTTGGCTAGGATCGCTGTCATAAAGTACCCTGGCACTAATTGCGAAGAGGAGACAGCGTACGCTGTGAGGAACGTATCCCGTGTAGACGCCGAGATAGTGTGGCACACCGAGCTAAGATGGAGAGAATGGGATGCAATAATCATCCCCGGGGGCTTCAGCTACGGCGACTATGGGCGAGCAGGCCTCATCGCCTCTTGGAGCAGCTCTATAAACGAGCTACGAGAAGCCATAGATAATGATGTACCAGTTCTAGGAATATGTAACGGGTTCCAGATACTCGTCGAAGCAGGGCTCTTGCCGGGAGCGCTTCTGCCAAACGAGACAGGCACCTTTGTCGCGCGATGGCTCTGGCTCCGCATACATAACCCGAGGGGCCCCTGGCTCCTAAAAGTAGTCGATGACGCTATGGTGTCGATGCCTATAGCCCATGCCGAGGGTCGATACTATGTCGATGACCCGGGTACTGTGAAGAAGAGCCCCTGGCTCGAGTACCTATCCAACCCAAATGGCAGCGTAGCCGCGATTGCCGGCGTCTCGTCGAGGGATGGGCTAGTTCTCGGAATCATGCCTCATCCCGAGAGAGCTGCGTTTCCTTGGCAAGCTCCCCCCGGCTTCAGCGCTGGTGGTCGCCTCATCTTCGAGAGTATAGGCCAGGCGCTTAGGGAGGGGTGGTGACGATGCCGCTAAGCCAGCAAGAAATAGCCTATGCTGCTAAGATTCTTGGCAGAGACCTTACGCCAGAGGAGCTAGCTATCCTGGAGGCCCTGTGGAGCGAGCACTGTAGTTACAAGAGTACAAAGAAGTTGCTAAAGGAGCTACCGACAAGGGCTCCATGGGTCCTAGTGGGGCCTGGCAGGGATGCAGGGGCCATAAAACTCTTCGACGACGTTGCCCTGGTAGCGCGTATAGAGAGCCACAATCACCCCTCAGCGATAGACCCATATAATGGCGCAGCCACAGGTGTTGGCGGCATAATCAGGGATGTCCTAAGCCTCGGAGCGAAGCCAGTACTGCTCCTCGACGCCCTCTACCTGGGAGAGCCGAGCGACTCTACGGCGCGCTGGCTTGCAAAGGGGATAATAAGGGGCATAAGCGACTACGGGAACCGCGTAGGCGTGCCAACAGCTGCGGGCCACACGTGGTTCTCCAGGGCCTATAACAAGCAACCCCTAGTGAACGTCGCTTGTATAGGCATAGCGCGCCCAGAGAACATACTAGAGGGGCGCGTAAAGCCAGGCGACATAATAGTCCTCGCTGGGAACGCTACGGGGCGCGACGGCTTACTCGGAAGCAGCTTTGCTAGTAAGCCCCTCAACGGAGAGGAAGAGGATCTAGCAGCTATACAAGTGGGGAACCCGTTCCTAGAGAAGCTCCTCATAGACGCGCTCCAGGAGGTGTTCGAGAACCGCTTGGCTAAGCACGTGAAAGACCTTGGGGGAGGAGGCTTAGCGACAGCAGTTATCGAGACAGCCGCCCAGAGCCGTGTAGGCCTCGTAGTTCACCTCGACAGGGTACACGTAAGGGAGAAGGATCTAACACCCCTAGAGATAATTGTCTCTGAGAGCCAGGAACGCATGCTCATAGTGCCGTACCCTGATAAGCTCTCCCAGTTACTCAGAGTGCTCGATAAGTACGGCGTAGAGTACAGCGTCATAGGGTACTTCACCGACGATGGGAAAGCCCAGTTCCTCTACCACGGTGTCCCGGTAGCCGAGCTACCAGTTAGTCTCGCCGTTAACCCCCCAGAGCCGAAGAGGAGCACAACCCCCCTCCCAGCACCGCCGGATACGCCGAGAATAGAGGCCGATATAGCTAAGACACTACTAGGGCTCCTCAGAGCCCCCCGGGTAGGCTCCAAGGCCTGGATATACGAAAGCTATGACTGGGGTGTTGGCGGTAGAACAGTAGGGGTGCCCGGGGCATATGACGCAGCGGTTATCTGGCTACGAGACGGCACCATGAGGGGGCTAGCTGCGGCTGTATATGGTAATCCACGCTATACTAGGCTCGAGCCCTTCCGCGGCGCTGCTCTCAGCCTCGGAGAGGCTTATCGCAGGGTAAGCGCTGTCGGGGCTGAGCCCCTGGCAGCCCTCGATAACATTAACTCGGGGAACCCGGAGAAGCCCTGGCAGCATAGCTACACCGAGGCAATGATAAAGGGCTTAGCGTGGATGGCTAAGAGGCTAGGAATACCCTTCATAGGGGGTAATGTGAGCCTCTATAACGAGGACTCGGAGGGCAAAATGATAGACCCTGTGGCAAGCGTACTCGTAGTCGGGAGAGTGGAGGACGTTTCAAAGTCGTTGCCCAATACTCTGAGGCACTGCGGCCCCATAGTCCTGGTAGGCGAGACTCTCCCCGAGCTAGGAGGAAGCGAGGCAGCTGAACTGGTTCTCGGTAAGCCAGTTGGTAGGCCACCGGCTCCACGCCCTGAGCTAGAGAAGCGCGTAGCCCGCTTAGCTAGGATACTTGCCTCCAAGGGGCTTGCTTGTAGCGCTCACAGCGTCGGCCTCGGCGGCGTAGCCGTAGCTGCGGCTAAGATGGCTATACGTGGGCGTAAAGGGTTGCGCTTAGACCTTAGGAGCGTCTGCAGCAACTGCACGGCCTTCGAGGCAGCGTTCTCCGAGACGCCGGCGCGCATACTATTCGAGATAAGACATGATAAGCTGGACGAGGCACTAAGCTACGCCAAGAAGCTAGGCGTAGAAGCTAGAGTCGTTGGAGAGCCCCTAGATAGGGAAGAGCTAGTCCTGGAGACAGGCTCGGACAAAATAACTATTAGAATAGATGAGCTGTTTAAAGCGTTTACTGAGACAGAGAGGTACTTCAAGGCTTGAAGGTGAGCCGGTATGTGCGGCATAGCTGCTTGGCTAGGCGAGCAGCCATATACTGTCCTCTACGAGTTGCTCCTGGAGCAGCAACATAGAGGCCACGATGCAGCTGGCATAGCTTTGCTCAAGCAGGACAGGATCGTAGCAACCGGTGGACCGGGGTATGTGTGGAAAGCCCTCCCAGCCCCCATAGGCTTCGAGGACTACTCGGTAATGGGCTTAGGGCATGTAAGGTACTCGACGAGTGGAGGCTACGAGGATGAGTACCAGCCAGTGCTCTCGTCAAAAGGCCTCATAGCCGTAGCCTTTAACGGTACTATCTACAATTACCCGGAGGCTTCGAGAGAGGTACTTGGCACGGATAAGTACACATGGGACGCGAAAGCACTAGCTGATATACTCGAGCACTACTATGTCGAGGAAGGCAGCCTCATCGACGCGATGCGGAGAGCAGCCCCCCTCCTCCGGGGCGCCTATAGCCTCGTAGCCCTGAGCGTGGCCGGCGAGTTGCTCGTAGCCAGGGATCCTCGGGGGATACGCCCCCTCGCAATAAGCCTCGGAGACAATGCCGTTGCTGCCGCTTCTGAGACAGCGGCTTTGGCCTCCCTCGGACTAGATTACCAGGAGCTAGGGGCGGGTGAGGCTCTCTATTGCCTAGGAAACCCGAGGGAATGCTACCTCGACCGTATAGCTCCTGCGCAGCAGCCTAGGCCATGTGTCTTCGAGTACATATACTTCCTGCGCCCTGATAGCGTGTTCGAGGGGGTAGTAGCGCATGAAGCAAGGAAGCGCATGGGCACTCTCCTAGCGAGAATTGATCCCGTGGAAGCGGACGTAGTTGTCCCTGTCCCCGATAGTGGCAGGAGTGCTGCAATAGGCTATGCAGCGGAGAAGGGTATAGTGCTAGATGAAGCCCTTTACCGTAACAGGTTCGTTGGGCGGGCATTTATATCTGCTCCACGTGTTAGGAAGGAGCGCTTGCTCAGAAAATTCTCCCCGATACCGAGCACGGTGAGGGACAAGAGGATCATAGTCATAGATGACTCCATAGTACGTGGAGACACAGCTAAGCACGTAGTTGCGCTGATCAGAGAGAGTGGGGCAAGGAAGATCCATTTCCGGAGCGCTTCGCCGCCGCTCCGGTACCCCTGCTTCTTCGGAATAGACATACCAAGCCGCTCCGAACTCATAGCAGCCAAGCATAGCGTTGAGGAAGTACGTGAACTCATTGGGGCTGATACCCTGCTCTATAACAGTGTTGAGAACCTCTTGAAGGCGATAGGTAAGCCTGTATGCATGGGGTGCTTCACATCCGTGTATCCATGCCCGATTCGAATCGAGTTTCTTGAGCAGAGGTTCTCGTCGGGGAGGAGGTGAGCACGCCACGGCCCTGCTCCTAGCCTACTTCTATGAAAGAGACCAGGATGCGGGAAAATACGCCTACTATGGGGTAATGGGTCTCCGTCATAGAGGGTACAAGGTGGCCTACGCGGCTCTAGGCCCCGATGGATTCGAAGTAGGCAGAGCCGATCCATGGGGGAATAGCCTTAGGCTACCCAGCGGCTACGCGGTAGTAGCTGGCGTGGAGCCGTTCGCGCAGCTAGCGATAGCGAGGCAGAATGGGCTACAATCAGTAGCTGGCGTGGACGGATCGTGCCCAGCGAAGGCGCTTGCAGAGCTATCCCTGCGCACAAGTATGAGAGATGTGGCCGAGGAGCTAGTTAGCGGTGAGGCCTATAAGTGGTGTGCAGCCATAGTACTGCGGAGCGATGGGGCATTCGTCATAGGGCGTGGAGCGGAGAGTAGGAGGCCCCTCGGGATAGGCGGGTACGGGTTCGAGGCGCTCTACGCGGCGACAGAGTCAGCCCCCATAACCCTCATGGGCGGTGTGCACCGCTACGACATTGGTGGCGGAGAAGCCCTCTACGGTGACCGTTTCAGCCTCGAGAGGGTAAGCAACAAGGGTCGTAGGAGGACATGCCTCTTCGAATACATATACCTCGCGCGCCCCGACAGCATAGTTGATGGCATTAATGTGTATGTTTTTCGCCGAGAGATGGGGAAGAGGCTAGCCCGTGTACACGGAGCACACGTCGACACTGTTGTCGGCGTACCAGAGACAGCGATTCCGTACGCAATAGGCTACGCCGAGGCAAAGCACGCAAGGCTCGAACACGGCTTAGTGTCAACGCTTGGGCGTGTACGCACAGCCCTAGCCCCCGTAGACGTTGAGGAGCGCTTAATGATGCTCAGCTTAAAGCTAAACCCAGTACCAGGCATATTCGAGGGCAAGTCGGTAGCCATAGTGGATGACAGCGTTGTCACCGGTGTAACCCTCAAGACCGTTATCCAGAGGCTCCGCCGCCTACACGGCGCTAGGGAGGTACACGTTGCCGTCTCGAGCCCAAAGATAGTGTCGCGGTGCAGGTTTAGAGTATATCCTCTCTCCGAGGAGAGCCTCATAGCTAGGCACCTAGGCGACGAGGATCTAGCCAGGGTGCTAGACGCTGACAGCATCACCTGGCTCCCCCTGGACGAGGCTATTAGTTTTCTTAGAAAACACGGCGTTGAGCCCTGCTCCGAGTGCATGAGGTGAGATCTCCTTGCCAAGGGTTCTCCTCGTCGGCAGTGGTGCTAGGGAACACGCGCTCGCCCTACTATTATCAGCGAGTCCCGAGGAGCCCGAGATACACGTAGCAATGGATCACTACAATCCCGGCCTCGTTGAAGTAGCTTCTAGGACTGGTGGGAGAGCCCACCTAGCCAAGACCACTAGCCCCGAGGAGGTACTAGCAGTAGCCGAGAAGACGTCACCCGACCTAGTAGTCATCGGGCCTGAGGAGCCACTATTCGCCGGGGTAGCCTCGGTGCTTAGAGAGACAGGCTACACGGTATTCGGCCCAGACAAGGAGCTAGCTAGGATAGAGAAGGATAAGGCGTTCGCGAGGCAGCTCATGTGGCGCCACCGTATCCCGGGCAGGTTGCGCTACAAGGCGTTCCGGGATACGAGAGAGGCTGCAGAGTACGCGAAGATGGCTGGAGACGTGGTTATTAAGCCGGCTAGGCAGGCTGGCGGCAGCGGGGTAAGAGTATTCGCTGAGCCCTACGAGCACCTATCCAGGCTCGCAAGGAGCGCTGCCTCGAGCTACGTTAGCACCGTTGCTGAGCAGATTAGGAGAAAGTATAACGACGTGGAAGACCTGGTGATAGTTGAGGAGAGAGTTGACGGTGTAGAGTACACGGTGATGACTGTAACCGACGGCGACACTCTCGTAGCGCTACCAGTCGTGGAGGATCATCCCCACCTCTACCCCTTCGACATAGGACCCGAGACAGGTGGTATGGGGGCAATAGCTGGGCCGTGCTGGACACTACCATTCATAACGAGCGACGAGTACGCAGAGAGCATAAGGATAGTCAAGGATACTCTTACAGCCCTACGCGGGGAGGTAGGGAAGCCATACATAGGCGCTCTTAGCGGCCAAATGATGCTAACAGGGCTCTGGGGCCCAACACTGATAGAGTACTACTCACGCTTCGGCGACCCCGAGGTAGCGGCGCTACTAGGCCTACTCGAGAGTAGCTTCTTCGAGCTAGTCGACCGCGCTGCAGGGAGGAGGCTCGGCGCCTACTCCCTGAGAATAAGCTGCGACAAGTACGTCGTAGTCAAGGCTGTTGCGCCAGCAGGTTACCCGCTCGATAGGGGGCTCGCGAAGGGGCACCCGGTAGGCATTGATATGGATGCTGTCAGGAGGCAGGGCTGTACTCTACTCCTAGGAGGGATAGACAAGTCGGCGAGTGGTGGACTAGTAACCACTGGGTCGAGGCTCGCAGAGATAGTCTGCACGAGTGATACGGGCTTCGAGGAGGCATCGGCGAGGGCTGAGAAAGCGTTAGCGGGTATAAGCCTCCTAGACGGCCACAAGCTAATCCATAGATGGGATATCGGCTCCAAGCACCTACTAAGCCAGAGAACAGAGGCCGCACGGAGGGCGAGGATATCCTATACTCGTCGAAGGGAGCGTGGACTCCTATCCATCTATGACTGGGTTCCCGGCAAAGGCCTCGTCAAATACGAGTACCAATGAGCACGTTTTTCCCAAGACTCCTTCACCGTATGTAGTGTAGTATGCGTGCTTGGAGGTGGTGCCTAGCATGGGTGTACCCAAGCCCCTAAACGATCTCTCCACCCCCCTAGGCCCCGGAGCACTAAAGGTACTATTGCTCGGAGGAGGCGAGCTAGGGAAAGAGGTAGCTATTGAAGCACAGAGGCTCGGCTTCGAGGTAGTCGTCGTGGATCGCTACGACTGGGCCCCGGCCATGCACGTGGCTCATAGGAAGTACGTAGTAAACATGCTCGACTACAAGGCTATAGTCAGCATCGTTGAGAGGGAGAAGCCGCTAGCCGTGATACCAGAGATAGAGGCGATAAACACTGATGCACTAGAGTACCTCGAGTCCAAGGGCTACCACGTAGTCCCTAACGCGGCAGCGGTGAAGATAGCCATGAACCGTATAGAGCTTCGCCGCTTCGCCGCAGAGAAGCTAGGACTACCCACAACGAGATACGGCTTCGCGGAGAACGAGGAGGAGGCATACGAGGCCTGTGAGAAGGTTGGTTACCCGTGCCTGCTGAAGCCGGAGATGAGTAGTAGTGGTCACGGCCACGTACGCGTAGATGAGCCTTCGAGGCAGAGGGTTTACGAAGCCTACCGTGAATCGATTAGGCATGCGAGAGGAGCTAGCAGGCGAGTAATAGTGGAGGAGTTCGTTAAACTAGAGACAGAGTTCACGGTGCTAGCTTATAGATGGGTAGGCCCCGGCGGCAAGGTACGTACAGACACCATGGAGCCTGTGGAGCACTGGCGCTACGGGGAATATCACTACATCGAGTCGTGGCAGCCATCTACTAGGCCTAGCAGCGTCTTGGAGAAAGCACGCGATATAGCGAAGAGGGTGGCTGAGGGCCTTGGAGGCGTAGGCGTATTCGGCGTCGAGCTATTCCTGACAAAGGATAACAGGCTTTTATTCAGCGAGGTAGCGCCAAGGCCCCATGATACCGGCTTAGTGACGCTCCTTAGCCAGGATCTAAGCGAGTTCGCTGTACACGTAAGGGCTGCAACAGGGCTACCTGTGCCCAGTGTAAAGGTATTGACGCCCGCAGCCACGCTAGCGATATACACCAAGTTAGAGGGCGAATGGTTCCCGCGGCTTACTGGTGTTTACGAAGTGTTGTTGAGGCCTGGCGTGCATCTTAGGTGGTTTGGTAAACCCGTAACGTATCGTGGCCGCAGAATGGCTGTGCTTCTCGCGAGAGCAGACACGGTTGACGAGGCTCGTAAGAAGGTTCAAGAGGCAGCCCGCTTGCTCAAGGTGGTGCCCCGGAGCCATGGGTAAGAAAGGCCTGACGTATAGGGATGCAGGAGTAGACCTGGACAAGCATAGGGCCATGCATAGGCAGGCTCTCGGCATAGCTAGGGATACTCTCGCAGCCTCGAAGCTAAGAATAGGCGGACTAGGTAGCTATGCCTCGTGGTTCGAGATTGATGGTAAGCGCTTCTCCCTACACATCGACGGCATTGGCACTAAGACCCTTGTGCTAGAGGCTACCAGGAAGCTCTGGGTAGCTGGATGGGACTGTGTGGCTATGAATGTAAACGATCTCGCAGTAGCTGGTTTCCGCCCCCTAGTCCTAGCCGACTACATAGCACTCCCAGGCAGTGATGAGGACGCGTTTAGAGAGATAATAAAGGGTATTGGGATGGCCGCAAAGAAGACCGGGGTAGTACTTATCGGCGGCGAGACCGCGATACTACCAGACCTGGCCAAGGGCTATGACGTGGTATGCGCTGTTCTCGGAGAGCACCTGGGTACGGGGTATAGTGGACGTGCAAGGCCTGGTGATATACTAGTAGGTGTTGAGAGCAACGGGCTACACGCTAATGGCTACTCGCTTGCAAGGCGCATATTACTAGAGTACTTCAAAACCTATAGGGCGAGGTACAAGGGCCTCGACCTCGGCGAGGAGCTCTCAAAACCAACACATATTTACTCGAACATGGTCCTCGAGGCTATAGAGAGGGGCATAATCAGCGCTGCTGCCCACATAACTGGCGGCGCTTTCACCAAGCTGGGGAGAATACTAAGTGACAACGCCTACGCTGAGCTACACGTACCTGAGCCGCCAAGGATATTCCGTGTCCTGGAGGAGCTGGGGGGCATAAGCTCCGAGGAAATGTATAGGGTATTCAACATGGGCATAGGCCTTGTATTCGCTGCCCCGGAGGAGAAGCTGGATGAGCTGCGTAGCCTCATCAGGGCCCATGGTTTTAATTACTTTGTCCTAGGGCGGGTGCTTAGAGGCCCTCCTAAGGTAGTGATCCACACTCCCGGAGGCGATAAAGTTGAGTACAAGGTATGATCCAGAGGAGCTGCTAGAGGGCTACAACAAGTCAGCTATAAGGGTAGCTGCTATAGCTAGCCACTCAGCCCTAGACGTCTTCGATGGAGCAAAGGACGAGGGTTTCAGCACAGTAGCAGTGTGCCAGAGGGGCAGAGAGACCCCATACACTAGGTTTAAGCGAGTAGTCGACGACGTAATGGTGCTCAACAAGTTTAGCGATGTAGCTAGAGAGGAGAACATAAGGCTGCTCAGAGAGAAGAACGCGATAATGGTGCCTAATAGAAGCTTCGCGGTATACGTGGGCTACGATACTATTGAATCCCGGTTCCCTGTACCAATATTCGGGAACCGGTATCTCCTACGCTACGAGGAGCGGCGTGGCGAAAAGACCTACTACAAACTGCTCGACGCAGCCGGCATAAGAAGGCCGAGGGTCTTCGAGAACCCGGATGAGATAGACCGACCAGTCCTCGTCAAGATGCCGCATGCCCGTAAAAGGGTTGAGAGAGGCTTCTTCATAGCCCTCGACAGGGATGACTTCTGGAAGAAGTTTAGGAAGCTGGAGAGAGACGGTATCGTAAAGATGGATGACTTGGAGAACGCGTCTATCGAGGAACTAGTAATAGGGGCTCATTTCAACGTGAACTATTTCCACAGTATTGCGAGGAGAGATGTCGAGATAATAAGCATAGATAGGAGGATACAGACAAACCTAGACGGCTTCCTCCACATGACGGCCGACGCTCAGCTAGAGCTCCTCAAAACGATCGGTGTAGAATACATAGAGATAGGCCATGAGCCGGCGACGATAAGGGAGAGGATGCTGACCCGGCTCTTCGAGATAGGAGACGCCTTTGTAGAGGCGACGAAGAGGCTAGAGCCACCCGGGATAATAGGCCCCTTCACGTTGCAGCTCATGGTCACCCCGGATCTAGACGTAGTCGTATTCGATGTAGCTACACGGATAGGTGGTGGTACAAACATATACATGGGCATTGGTAGCCAGTATAGTAAGCTCTACTTCGGCAAACCCATAAGCATGGGTA
Source organism: Pyrodictiaceae archaeon (assembly GCA_040514295.1). Taxonomy (GTDB): domain Archaea; phylum Thermoproteota; class Thermoprotei_A; order Sulfolobales; family Pyrodictiaceae; genus JBEVCE01. Next base: position 44,193 of record JBEVCE010000110.1, read on the forward strand.
GGAGGATAGCAATGGAGCTACGCATGTGTATCGAGAACGACTGCTTAGCTAGGGTTATTACCTAGCGTTGTCTGTGGTGAGGCTTAGTGCGGTGCAGGAATTCCCGCGTAGCAATCATAATCGGGAGCCAGCGAGACATGGAGTACGCGGAGAAAGCCGCTAAGATACTAGAGAGTAGCGGCGTAGACGCCGAGGTAAGAGTACTAAGCGCCCATAGGTCCCCAAGAGAGCTAGACAAGTTCATAGAGGAGAACGACCCGGGGATAGACATATACATAGCAATGGCCGGGCTATCTGCAGCACTACCCGGCTACATAGCCTCCAGGACGATGAAGCCAGTAATAGGTGTACCCCTGCCCGTGGGGCCTCTAAACGGCGTGGATGCGTTGTTATCGATAGTCCAGATGCCGAGAGGCGTGCCCGTAGCAAGCGTCGGCATCGGGTCGGTGGAGAACGCTGCCTACCTCGCGCTACGAATCCTCAGGCTCGCCGGGAGGTGCGAATAATCCACAGCGGTGGGCAAGTGCCTTGACTATAGGGCGGGAACTGGTAAAACAATACGACTCCGATAAGCTCTCGGTAGCGGTTATGGCGAGCCATAGTGCTCTCCAAATACTACACGGGGCTAAGAAAGAGGGGCTTAGGACAGTACTCATATCGATAGAGGAGCGCCTAGAACTCTATAACGAGTTCAGCCACCTAGTAGACAAGGTACTAGTTATTAGGGATTGGAGAGAGATATGCAATAAAGAATTCACATCCATGCTTCGCCAGCTAAACTCGATACTAGTCCCCCATGGTAGCTTCGTAGAGTACGTTGGCCCCGAGTGCGCCGAGGACATAGAGGTGCCGATTTTTGGCCTAAGAAGCATAGTTCGCGTAGAGGCCGACCAGTGGAGCAAAATAATGCTGCTTCAGCGCGCCGGGATACCGGTTCCCCGTACGTATAGGGTCGGGGACAAGATAGAAGGAATGGTTATAGTCAAGCTGCCCGGGGCCAAGGGGGGTAAGGGCTACTTCGTCTCGGATAACGCCGAGGAGATAGTCAAGAAGCTAGCAAGGCTTGTTGAGGAGGGCTTGCTCCGAGACGTCTCAGAGGCGATGATACAGGAGTACGTGGTCGGGGTGCCAGCCTACTACCACTACTTCTACAGCCCGTTGCTTAACCGGGTAGAGATAATGGGCGCGGATATACGGTACGAGACAAACATTGACGGGCTACGCCGCCTCCCACCGAGCCTTCTGGGCAACGTTGCTCCATCATTCGTTGTTGTTGGTAACATACCACTGGTTATGAGGGAGAGCTTATTGCCGGAAATACTAGCCTATGGAAGGAGATTCGTTGAACAGACGCAGAGAGACCTACCGCCAGGAATAATTGGACCGTTTAGCCTTGAGAGCATAGTTACGCCTAGCCTAGAGATAAAGGTCTTCGAGTTCTCTGGCAGGATAGTAGCGGGCACGAATCTCTACATAAACGGTAGCCCATACAGCTGGCTCTACTGGGATGAGCCTATGAGCACTGGGAGGAGAATAGCACGGGAAATAAGGATGGCCCTCGAAAGAGATAGGCTGGTAGAGGTGGTAACGTAGAGATTGTTTTTCAAGCAAGCCAGGCCTAAACCACCCTACCGGTGCCTAGAAGTGCGCTACGCTGTTATCCTAGCCGCTGGCTGGGGGGAGAGGCTCTGGCCCATTACCAGTACTAGGCCCAAGCCACTTGTGCCGTTGCCTGGCGGGGAGACGCTACTCACTAGGCTTATGCGCCAGCTCCAGGGCCTCGTTGAGGGATTCCTTGTTGTTATCCGCGGGGACGAATTCGGCGACATGGTGAGGAAGACTATCGAGTCGGCCGGGTTTAGCGCCTACTTCGCTATCCAGGAAAAGCCTCAGGGTACTGGCGACGCTGCCCGTGTTGGTGTTAGAGCCCTTCCCCGTGGTGTTGACGAGGTTCTCGTGGTTAACGGGGATCTCCTAGTAAGCGACGAAATACTAAAAACTATCGCTGAGGCTGGCTCCCCTAGCCTCGTAGGAGTTCCCAGCAATGAGCCATGGAACTACGGGGTGATAGCTGAGCACCAGGGGTGCCTCAGCGCTATCCGTGAGAAGCCTAGTAACGCCCCTCCAGGCTCCCTTATCAATGCTGGCATATACTTGCTCCCTAGGGCTGAGCTGGAGGAGGCCCTAGGCGGCCTAAGACCTAGTCTTCGCGGCGAGATAGAGATAACTGATGCAGTCACACTACTTGCTAGAAAGATGTGCATAAGGGTTGTGAGGAGCCCTGGTTTCTGGCTAGATATTGGCAGGCCCTGGGACCTCTTCGAGGCCTATAAGTTTATCTGGCGAGAAAAGTTTGGCGGCAACGAGCAGGTAGTGGTGGAGGGCGAGGTAGAGGGCACAGCTGTTATCCGTGGCCCTGTCTACGTAGCTAGAAACGCTGTTATCCGTAGCCATAGCGTTGTGGAGGGCCCTGCATGGATAGAGGGTGAGGTAGGGCCCTTTGCCAGGATAAGGCCTTGGAGCTTCCTACTAAGTGGGAGCCGGGCAGCAACACACACAGAGATAAAGGCCTCAATACTAATGAGGGGGGCTAAAGCACCCCACCTTAACTACGTGGGCGACAGTATTCTAGGAGAAGACGTGAACCTCGGAGCAGGCACAGTTACCGCTAACCTCCGCTTCGACCACGGAAATATAAGGATAAACCTCAGGGGAAAGAGAATTGATACAGGACGTAGCAAGCTTGGAGCAATAATAGGTGATAAGGCCCAGACAGGAGTAAACGTATCACTATACCCAGGAGTAAGGCTAGGAGCCTACTCATGGATAAGCCCTGGGCTAAGCATCGACAAGGATGTCATCGACTGCGTACATGTTAAAACAAGCTACGTAGTACAAGACCTAAGTAAGAGGCTAAAGTGTCCTAGCTACGTTTTACGTGCACGGGAAAAGGTCTCAAACTGGTTAACAGGCTATAAGCCCTCATCTCACACTAGCTAATTCCCCATAATCTATCTTTCATGCCCTTAACCCGGCTCTGGCTCCTAGCGCACTTCTAGGCACCGGTAGGGTGGTTTAGGCCTGGCTTGCTTGAAAAACAATCTCTACGTTACCACCTCTACCAGCCTATCTCTTTCGAGGGCCATCCTTATTTCCCGTGCTATTCTCCTCCCAGTGCTCATAGGCTCATCCCAGTAGAGCCAGCTGTATGGGCTACCGTTTATGTAGAGATTCGTGCCCGCTACTATCCTGCCAGAGAACTCGAAGACCTTTATCTCTAGGCTAGGCGTAACTATGCTCTCAAGGCTAAACGGTCCAACCTAGCACCTTCACCAGCGAGTTTCCTGGTAATGAGGGGTGGTGACACACCACCAGCACCCTAGTGATGTATGACGACAACACTCCTAGCTCTTCGTAATAGATGGTGCTACCCCAGGCATCAGGGAGGGAGCTTCAACCTAGGCTTCATCCTCGCCTATGAATGGGCTGGGATGCTTCAATATGACCTCTGCAACCTCTGGCCTCATCATGTACTCTGGCGGCTTCTCTCCCCTCAATATCATCTTGCGTAGCTTAGTCCCACTAATCCTTACACGATAGTCCTCGGGATGAGGACATATTTTCTCGTTGACCATCTGCCCGCACTTCTTGCAGTAGAAGGCTTCTCTGACAAAGAGGGGCGTTATCCCCAGGTCGGGGAACTCCCTAAAAATATCCCATGCCTCGTAGGGCCCATAGTAGTCTCCTACCCCAGCGTGATCCCTGCCCACTATGAAGTGTGTTGCCCCGAAGTTCTTCCTCACAATAGCATGGTGTACAGCTTCTCGGGGACCAGCATACCTCATCTCCATCCTGAGCACACTGAAGACCACACTCTCCCTAGGATAGTAGTTTTCTATCAGCACCTGGTAGGCCTCAACTATGACCTCATCACGATAGTCGCCAGGCTTCTTCCACCCAACCAAGGGGTTTATGAAGAGTCCATCAACAAAGGTTAGTGCAGCCTTCTGTACATACTCGTGGCCCATGTGGGGCACATTCCTTGTCTGGAAGGCTGCTATGGTCCTCCAGCCACGGGCCTCAAAGAGAACCCTCGTCTCCTTCGGCCACAGCCTGTACCTCTCGAAGGGTTCTGGCGGGTCCCGTAGCAGGTCTATAGGGCCTCCGATCAACAGCTCCCCTCTCCTCATGGTCTTAGCTACACCGGGATGACCTGGATCACTGGTCTTGAAGACTCTCTCAGCGTACTCCCTCTTATCCCATCCATAGATCTCCTCGACCCTCATTAGAGCTAGTGGAGCCCCATTATAGTAGAGGGCTATGTCGTCACCCTCCCTGACCCCAGAGACCCTACTAGGCTCGACGTCAAGCACTATAGGGATTGTCCATGGGAGGTCGCTGCTAAGCCTCATATCGTAGAGGACGCTGAGATAGTCCTCCTGGACCATGAACCCCTCCAAAGGGCTATAAACACCATGGGCTATGTTAGCTACATCGGCTGCTAGGCTCTCACTAAGCTCTATGCGGGGAAGCTCGCCCGCCTCCTCTAGAAGCCTCTCCCTTCTAGCAGCTGATACAGTCCTATCGACAAGCCTACCTCCATGAGGCCTAGAGACCACTACGATAACCCTAGGAGAGAAGCCTGGAAGGTTTAGGCTGAAAACTCTTACCTTAACCCTAGCTCTCGGCCACCTATTAGGGTGATTACATGGGCTACAATAACTATATTGACCATTGGTTTGACTGACCGGCCGATAAATATATAAATGCCTGGAGCAGGGTATCAGCCGGTGGTGAGCGCCTCTTGAGCGGAATCGTTCGAGTCGCCGAGCATCTAAGGAAATACCTGCTACTCTACGTTGTACTAGTCATAGCAATTGCCATCCCTGTAGGCTACTACTATGCTAGCTTCTTCAAGACGCATACATCGCTCATGAAGACAGTCATACTATCCCTAGCAATAGCTACTCTCTACCCCTCAATGGTACAGCTTAGAGCTGAGAAGCTAGGCCCAGAGGTGAGGGCAAAGCCAAGGGAAATCACCTTAGGCATTATATTAGTATTCCTAGTAGGCCCCCTAATGGCGATGCTGTTAGCAGGCACCATGGGCAATAAGCTCATAGGAATAGGCTTCGTAGCTGCCAACGTCGTGCCAGCATCCAGCGCCTCGATAGCATACGTCCTACTCGCGGACGGCAATGTAGAGCTAGCCACTGTGCTAGCAATACTCAGCATAATAGGAGCAATAATCCTTGCACCAGTATATGTAAGCCTATATGCTGCCACGGTCTCAGTAAGCCTACCGATAACCGTGCTAGCTGAGTCTGTAGCACTAGCACTAGTGACACCATTCGTGCTAGGCCAGCTAACTAGGTATTTCCTTGTAAAGCGTAGGGCTAGGAAGATGATCCTAGACAATAGAATCAGCCTACCATGCAAGGAGAGGTTATCCTCCCATGTGAGCGGAAAGGATGCCCTACGATATCAAGAGGAGGCCATAAAGTGTGCTGAGAACAGGATAAGTAAGAGCCTCAAGCCCTACTTATCACTAGCAACAATGTTGTTCATGCTAGCCCTAATATTCATGCTGATAGCTAATAAGTCAATCCTACTAGTAGAGAAACCTATGATAGCAGCTAATATTATAGGCTCTCAGCTAGTCATATACTCCACAACAATACTCATACTTCTGGCCACGAGCAAGGCTATGAAGATGAGGTATGAGGATCACATGGGAATAGCCTTTATAACTATAACGAAGAATGAGAGTGTAGCAGCAGCCATGACGGTAATGGCTATCGGCACTACAGCAGCTCTCCCAGCAGCATTAATCCCGGCAGTACAGCCAGTAGTAGCAATACTCTATATAGCCCTAGCACTAGTTGTGAGGAGGATAATCGGGCAGCCAGAGGCCAAGAGTACTCTCAAAGCACCAACTATAGGATGATAGACTTGGCCAGGAACATGGAGAAGAGCCAGGAGGATGTTAGAGAGAGGATAATTGCCGCATCAATGAAGGTTTTCTCCAAGTATGGTTTTTTCAAGGCGCCCGTCAAGCTCGTGGCTATGGAGGCGGGTGTATCGAAGGGGCTAGTCTTCTGGTACTTTAGGAGGAAGGATGAGTTAATAGTAGAGGTTGCTCTTAGAAGCCTCCCAGCAGAGGTAATAGAGCAGTGCATTAAGAGCGGGGGCAAGGGGAAGGAGCTACTACGTTGCATAGGCAGGAAGTACCTCGAGAAATACCGTAACGAGATGTACAAGAACCTCCTGCTCCACACACTAGCCGCTGAGGCCGTTTATCCTCGTGTAAGAGAAGAGGTTAGAAAGATCTGCGAGAACTACACAAGAGAGGTAGCACTAAGAGTCTACGGGGAGGACTCGCCTAGGACAAGGACGGCCATAAGAGCCTTCTTCGGGGGACTCCTCTGCTACGTCCTAAGACCTCCTATGGATATTAAGGGGGAAGAGTATGTGGAGAACCTGATAAAGCTAATAGCCCCCTAAAGATATCCTAGCCTCTTAAGCCTCTCAATTATAGCCTTTTTCTCCTCCTCGCTCACAGCCTCGCTGCGTAGCCTCTCCTCCTCCATTTCAGCCACAACCTCCCTTAACACGTAGGTCGCAAACTGCGATACACTAGTAAACCCTGTTCCCTCTATGAGCTTCTTAATCCTCTCATAAAGGGTGACTGGTATCGAGATCGTAGTGTATCGTGTTCTCCGGGCGTTATCGTGTTCAGCCATAGCTTCTCCCGGCATCTAGGGGAAGCGTTGTATTAATTAAATCTTATTAACGAGTATTGTAGCCTCGCCAACCTGTGGCTAGCTGATCTAGCCTTAAAGAATAATCATGGGAGCATATAAAATGGTGGCGACAAGGCGCCTTAAGAAGGGCCTAATGATCTGGATAACTGGTTTACCTTGTAGCGGCAAGACAACAACAGCTACCTGTGTAGCTGAGGGGCTACCGGCAATGGGGTATCGCGTAGA